>CAYWMW010000001.1:0-4412 GCA_964458975.1 uncultured Lewinella sp.
CCTACAAAGCAATCGGCGCCCCCAACAGCCCATCCGGAATCCCAAACCCATTCACCAGCGCCCCAACCTCATACCGAAGCTCCGCGCAAAGCACGTCCACCGCCTTGCGAATGGCCTTGGATTTGACACCGGCGATGTAGTCGCTCTCCAAATACCAGCCCGCGTGGCCCTCGATGGTGTGCAGGGCGTAGAGCTGGATCGTTTTCTGGAGCACGGTCTTCGCCGGGCTGCTCGCCAGCGCATCGATCTGCTTCAGGCTGTGCTCCAGGCAGAGCGCTTCTACGTAAGCCTCCGCCGCCGCAATCATGTGCGTCTGGCAAAGCAAACTCGCTTCGTGGGAAGACTTCCCGCCTTTGACGTAAGCCCGCAAACGCTGCGCCAGTGTACTGGTAAGCCGCTCCGCCCGGAAGTCGAACGCCTGCTGGTAGAAGTCGCGGGAAGTGAGGTGGGCGCGGTCCGTCTGGCGGATCGCGTAGGGGTTCTGCTCGGTCACGATCGTCGTCACCCGGCGGCTGATGAACTTCAGCATCGCGAAGTTCCCGTCTTCCTTAAACGACTTACTGAACTCGGTCAGCAACGATTTCGCCACCAGCTGCATCAGCACGTTGTTGTCGCCCTCGAAGGTGGTGAAGATGTCGGTATCGGCCTTGAGGTCGGCGAAGCGGTTTTCGGCGAGGTAGCCCTTGCCGCCCGTCGCCTCGCGGCACTCCTGGATGGCGGCGGTGGCAAACCAAGTGGCGTAAGACTTCAGCCCGGCGGCCATCGCCTCGATCTCCCGCATATCTTCTTCGGAGCGGTTCACGTAGCGGTCCAGCAGGTAATCCAGCCCGAACTGCACGGCGTACGCTTTGGCCACCAAGGGAATCAGGCGGCGTTGCTGGTTGGGATAGTCCATGATGATGGTCTCCGCCTTCAACGGATCAGCGGCAAACTGGCGGCGGCGCAGTCCGTAACGGACTGCGATGGCGAGGGCCGATTTCGCCGCGCTCATCCCCGCACGCGGTACACAAACCCGGCCTCCCACCAGGGTACCGAGCATCGTGAAGAAGCGGCGGCTCGGGTTCTCGATCTCACTTTCGTAGTCGCCGGCAGCGTTGATGCCACCGAATTTATCCAGCAGGTTCTCCGCCGGAACGCGGACACGGGTGAACCAAAGGCGACCGTTATCGACACCGTTAAGGCCAAGTTTGTAACCGTTGTCTTCCACCCGGATGCCGGGCAGGGTGTTGTGGTCTTCGTCCCGAATCGGGACCACCACGGCATGAACGCCTTTGCTCTCGCCACCAACGATCAGTTGACAAAAGACCGCCGCCATCTTGCTGTGCATGGCGTTGCCGATGTATTCTTTACCCGCACTGACGCTGGGGGTGTGGACGATCAGCTCTTTCGTTTCGTGGTCGTAGACGGCCGTCGTTTCCAGGCCGCGCACGTTGGAGCCGTGGCCGGTTTCCGTCATCGCAAAGCAGCCGGGCAGCTCCAGCGTACCGGTCGCTTTCAGGTACTTATCGTGGTGGCGTTTGGTACCGAGGTTGGCCACCGCTCCGCCCCAAAGGCCGAACTGGACGCCGAACTTGATCGTCATGCTCAGGTCGTGGTAAGAGATCGTCTCGAAGGCCGCGGCGTAGGCGGCCATATCGTCTATTCCGCCGTATTCTTCGGGGAAGGCCATCGCGCCGATGCCTTCCTGACCGAGGATTTTGCACCACTCCAGTACCTGGTTGCGGTAATCTTCTTTGATGCGGAGCGTCTTGCGCTCAAACTCCGGCCGGAGGAGAATTTCTTTTATGCGGGCAATGGTTTCGGCGTGTTCGCCGTCCAGAATTTTTTGGAATTCGGCCGGGTTCACGGTGGCATCGCGCACGGCTTCTACCAGTTTTTCGCGCTGGTCGAAGCGGGGGAAGAGGCCCCGGTAGGTGGTTTCGTTTACGCCGCCGAGGCCGAGTTCGATTTCGGTGAGCGGGTTGATCTGTTTGTCCCAGAAAGCCTCCCGGTCAGCGGAGCGGCCTTCGGCGTTGTGGCCGAGAATCACGCTTAGTTCGGCGAGGCTGGCTTTGCGGTCCGACGGCAGCAGTTCGGCGGCGTTGCGGCCCATCGTTTGCCACTGCTGAAACAGTTCCCGTTCGGGTGGCCGCACGGGGTCCGTCCAGCCCAGCAGTATTGCCTTGTCCGCATCGGTGAGGAACGGCAGGTCGTTGGCTTTTTTGCGCAGTACGTGAATTTCCTTCACGTTCAGGTGCCGATCCGCCCAGGCAGCGTACAATAACGGAAGCATCGCCTGTATGCCCGGAGAGAGATTGGTGTTCATTTGGAAGTCAGCGCCCATACCTTTGGATATATTTTGTTTGGTAGTTAAACGTAAAAAGACCGGGCTTCGTTTTAACGTTTCTTAAAAAGGCTTTCTTTTTGGGCGCGGCCGCAGGTGCAAAGAAGGTTTTCGGGGTGGTGCTCCTGACGGTGGAGGGGTTGTCTCTAAACTCGCCAGTCGAATTCCTTTACGGCTCCGACCTGCTCGCCCCCGACGGCATTTTGCGGTTGGAAGCCCCCGGCCCACCAGTACCCGAAGAAGAAATCATTGCCGCAAAGCGCATCGGCCTCGGCGTAAAGGCGGAGGAATGGGCGGAGCGGCCCTGGCGGTTTTATCGGGAGGGTAGCATTTTCATAACGCCGGGCTAACGGTGGAGGAGTTGTACTCTACGGTGAGCACACAAGTTTACAAAGAGCGATTACTACACAGAAACCCCCTCCCTACCCCTCCCCACGGGGGAGGGAATTTGTGAAAACGCTAAGCGTTTTAAGGCAACTTACGTAGTACTTATGAACGTTATCAATAATTGACTAGAATGATAGTTACTAGGTACTAAGCGAAGGCAGAGCCGCAGCGTTTTTGCTCCCCTCCCCAGCCGGAGGCGGCTTGGGGAGGGGCTGGGGGAGAGGGTTTTACGCGGCTGTAAACTTGTGTGCTCACCGTAGAGTTGTACTCCGACCTACCTCAAGTCGGAGTACAACTCCTCCACCAATTAAAAAAACGTCAAAAAAGCCTTCTTATACCACCTTACCCCCTATCCAACGTTTACCTTTCAGCAACAAACCTTCCGGATGAATCTTCGCTCTATAAAACTTCCTTTGCACCTGCGCGCCGTCGCCCTGCTGCTCCCCTTACTATTTTTCACCCTTCCCCCCTTTCTATCGGCGCAGGATGAGGACCTGAAATTTATCGACCATACCTACGTGGACAACGTCAAGACCGTCCGCTTTCACCTGGCGGGCGTACTGAGCAGCTACCCGCTGATTGAACTGAACGGCAGCGGCAGGCTCCGCCTTTCGTTTGATGACTTCAACGATGAAGTCCGCCGCTACTCCTATAAATTCATCCATTGTAATCAAGACTGGCAGCCCTCCAGCCTGAGCGCACTGGAGTTCAATGCGGGCAACACCATCGGCTACATCGACGACTATGATTTTAGCATCCGGACCCTGCGCGACTACATCCACTACGAACTCGAATTTCCGAACCAGGAGATGCAGATCAGCGCCAGCGGCAATTACCTGCTGGTTGTTTACGACGATGAAGACGAGACCTTCCCCGTCATCACCCGGCGCTTCATGGTGCAGGAAAGGATGGCCGGCGTGAGTGGGCGCGTGATGCGGCCCGCCATCGTTGACCAGATCCACACCCATCAGGAAGTGGACCTCACCGTTGGTACCAAGCAGATGCAGGTCCGCAATCCCCTCCGCGAGCTGCGCGCCACCATCACCCAGAACAACCGGTGGGACAATGCGGTGACGGGGATCGCCCCCAACCTCCTCCAGAAAGAAGCCGTCCGTTTTGATTACCAGGGCAAGGTGAGCTTCTTCGGCGGCAACGAATACCGCAACCTGGACATCCGCTCCGTCCGCGCACCCCGCACCGAAATGGCAAGCATCTCCAACGAAGAAAACAACTACGCCATGATGATGATGCCCGACCGGCCCCGCGACAACGGCACCTACCTGGGCTACATCGACTTCAACGGAGACTACATCAACGACCGCTTCGAGCAGCTCAATCTCCAGCTCACCCAGGAAACAGAAACCGGAACCACTTTTGACCGCTTCGACTACAACTACAGCGGAGACTACGTCCGGATAACCTTCGTACTACAGACCAATAGCCAACTTGACCGCGACATCTACCTCTTCGGCGGCTTCACCGAAAACCAGCTAAAGAAGGAATACAAAATGGTCTGGAATCCGCAGATCAACGCCTACGTCGGGCAGGCACTACTCAAGCAAGGCTTCTACAATTACCACTACGTTGTGGAGCAAAACCCGCCCAAAGGTAGTACCAAAGCATCCGATCGCTTCACCTACGACATCATCGAGGGCAGCTTCGACGAAACCGAGAACGACTACCTCGCCCTCATCTACTGGCG
>CAYWMW010000001.1:4512-10462 GCA_964458975.1 uncultured Lewinella sp.
TCGAGGGCAGCTTCGACGAAACCGAGAACGACTACCTCGCCCTCATCTACTGGCGCCCAATCGGTGGCCGGTACGACCGGCTGGTAGGGACCCGGCAGATGAATAGCAATGTAGACTAATCAGACTGATAGATATGATAGACGGTAGGTTGATAGGCTACCGCGTAAGGAAGCTCGCTTCACTCCTACGATAGCCTACAAGCCCGCAGAAACCGCGTAGCGAATCGGTCTTCTACCATATCTATCAATCTAAAAAAGTATTCTGTCTATTTTTCCCGTCCGTTCATAGATAAAACTTCCCAGCGCCCATCCGTTAGTTAGCTTTGCCATTCGTAGTCAAAAAGGACCACCTATGCGCCAAGTTTACTTTCTTCTCCTCTTGTTTGTAGCCGCTGCTCCCCTCTCCGCCCAAAGCGGAGATTCGTGGACGCTGGAGCGTGCCGTACAGCACGCCCTGACGAACAACATCCAGGTGAAGCAGCTTACCAACGTTGCCGAAATTGCCCGCCTGAACCGCGAGCAGGCTAAAAACGGACGCCTACCTACCGCCAGTGGGTCCACCAACGTTGGTGTTCAGCTGGGTAGAACGATTGACCCGACCACCAACACCTTCGATCAGCAGACAATCGGCTTCCAGGGCTATACCCTTCAGGCTGGTGTAACGCTCTACAACGGAGGCCTCATCAAAAACAACCTCCGCCAGGCGGAGCTCAACCTGGCCGCAGCCAAACTGGACAGTAAGATCACCAGCAACAACATCGGCCTTCAGGTTGCGAATGGCTACCTCAACATTGTCCTCCTCAAGGAGCAATTAACCAACACCCAGGCCCAGTTGACCCTCACCACGGATCAGCTAAGTAATACCGACAAGTTGATTCAGGCCGGGGCGCTTCCGGCCGCTCAGCGCTTCGACCTGGTGGCCCAGCGGGCCGCCAACCAGCGCACCATCGTCGACCTGGAAAACCAGATCGAGCTGGCCGAACTAAGCCTTAAGATCCTGCTGGAGCTCGACCTGGATACGAACTTCGAGGTCATCACCCCAGATTTGAACCCTTCGGAGGCGGAACTCTTCGGCACCTACGATGCCGATGAAGTGTACACCTCCGCCCGTGGCATTCAACCCGTGGTTGCAGCGGCCGAGGTTCGGAGAGATGCCGCAGAGATGGGCATCGAAATTGCTAAAGCCGGCATGCGCCCAACGGTGAGCCTTTTCGGTAGCATCAATACCAACTTCTCTACGGCGGCGAAGGATTTCTCTAATCCGGAGGTCATCCAGGAGCCTACCGTTGGCTTCGGAGACCCAACAACGATTCTGGTCAATGGTGTTGAGGCCCAGGTTGCCCAGCAGGTAGTTACCGGCGGGGTATTTGAATTTCCTACCCTCGGCTACTTCAACCAGTTGGACCGCAACTTCGGCCAGTCTGCGGGGATGGCCCTCAACGTACCGATCTACAGCCAGGGGCGGAACAAACTGAACGTTCAGCGGGCCAAGGTGCAGCGCGCCAATGCCGTGCTCGACATCGAGCAGGCAGACAACCAACTGCGCAACGACATCCAGCTCGCCCTGGCCAACTTACGCGGTGCCCAGGAAACCTACCGCGCCGCCCAGGCCAGCGAGGAAGCCGCCAAGATGGCCTACGAAAACGCCCAGCGCAGCTTCAGGGCCGGTGCCGCCAACAGCCTCGAACTCGTGACGGCCACCAACCGCTTCGAGCAGGCGCAGACCGAGCTCACCCGCAGTAAGTACCAACTGATCTTCAACCGCCAGGTGATCCGTTTCTACCTCGGCCAGGGCTTCTCGTTCAACTAACCTACCAACTTCCCCATTCGGAGACAATGCCTTCCCCCTCAATCATTGCTCCTTTATTCCTCACTATTGCACCTGCGGCCGCGCCCAAAAAGCATGTGCCGCAACTATTGAAATAAATTTCATCATGGCTCGTAAGATTATCATCGCCGTTTTCGCTCTGATCATTATTGGCGTCATTGCCGCCGTAGTTTTTGGAGGCCGTAAAGAATCCGGCACAAAAGTCTACACCTCAGAGGCGAAAGCCCGAACTATTCAGGAAGTCGTTTCCGCCAGCGGTAAGATTTTCCCCCAAACGGAAGTCAAGATCAGTTCCGACGTATCCGGTGAGATCGTAGAACTCTACGTGGAAGAAGGTGACAGCGTTGTCCCGAATCAACTCCTGGCCAAGATTGACCCCGATGTCTACCAAAGTCAGGTAGCCCGTGGGGTCGCTGGCGTCAACAGCAGTAAGGCCCAGCTGGCCAACGCCCGCGCGCAGATCAAAAGCCAGGAAGCCCAGCTAACACAGATCGAAGCCCAGATCACCAACGCCCGCGTGATCTACGACCGCAACAAAACCCTCGCCACCGATGGCGTAGTGAGCCAGGCCGAACTCGAAGCCAGCGAAGCCAACCTGCGGGTACTCGAAGCCAACCTATCCGCTGCGAAAAGCAACATTGCTGGCGCGCGCGAAAGTGCAAAAGCCGCAGAGTACGGAGTAGAATCCAGCCAGGCGAGCCTGAGTGAGCTGCGCACCAGCCTCCGCCGAACCACCATCTACGCCCCCATGGGCGGCGTGGTCTCCTTGCTCAACGTAGAGCAGGGGGAACGCGTGGTGGGTACCATCCAGATGACCGGTACCGAACTGATGCGCATCGCTAACCTCAACGCGATGGAAGTCCGCGTAGAAGTGAGCGAAAACGATGTGCCCTCCGTAAAAATCGGGAATACGGTTGAGGTTGAGGTTGATGCCTACCTGAACCGGACCTTCACCGGCCGCGTCACCCAAATCGCCAACTCCAGCACCACCGCCGGCCTCGGTGACAACGTGCTGAATTCCGATCAGGTCACCAACTTCGAGGTCCGCATCAGCATCGAACCCTCCAGCTACGCAGACCTGGTAGCCGAAGGCAATGTTTATCCCTTCCGCCCCGGTATGTCTGCGGGGGTTGACATCCTCACCAAGAGCGTGGAAGACATCGTCTCCATCCCCATCGAGGCCGTAACGACCCGCGAAAAGGAAGTGGAGGATAAAGAAGCCGCTGGTACCGACAACCTCCAGGAAGTCGTCTTCATCGTAAGCGGAGACACCGTGCGCCAGCAGGTAGTCACCACCGGTATTCAGGACGCAAACGTAATTCAGGTTACGACGGGGCTAGAAGAAGGCGACAAAGTCGTTTCCGGCCCTTACACCGAGCTTAGCCGGAAGCTGAAAGAGGGCAAAAAAGTTATTGTAAAAGACAAAGAAACCTTCTACTCCGAAGACAAAGAATAGGGCTTATGCTGATTTTTCTTCAAACGCAATAGGGTGTACGGGCGGAAGCCGGTACACCCTATTGCGTTTGAAGAAAAATCAGAGCAGACACCCCGTTACCGCCGCTGAAATGGCATGGCCAGCGGGCCGGAGAACTTCATCCGGTTGAACGTCAGGTCCAGCTTAGCCGGGCCGGTAGCTTCGGCATCGATGCGGACGGTACGCTGAAAAGCAAAATCCGGCTCGTCTTCCTTACCAGGTGCTTTGCGAAAATCAGCGTTACTGATGATGAGCGTACGGTCTTGCGCCAGTTCATTCAGGACCATTTCCATCAATTTAAAGCCCCGGCCATCAACAACGTGTTTGGTGGCGAAGCGGCCATCCTGGCCGGAAAGCGTGTATAGATCCCCTGCCTGATCGAGTTTCAGATCGCGGGTGAAAAAGACGGCGTTGCCTAAAACGATTTCTTGTAAAAGGTCAAAGCGGGCGGGAATTTTGTATTTTTTTTCGATGTAGCTCAGTGGTTCGGCGATATATTCTCCGCCCAGGCGGTTAATGACGAAGAAGGAATCGGGTCGGATCAAGGCGCGGGCGCCCTCGAAGCCGAATTTTTTGACGCTCATCCAGATCGCCTTGTCTTTGTGCAGGCGGATGGTGGCCGTACCGCCTACGTTGAGTTGTTTGCTCTCCAGTTTTACCCGGGCGGAGGCTTCCAGGTATTCGGTATCGAAACTGTTGTCTTCAAGCCCCTTAATCACTTTACCGGCTTTGCTGGTGGAGGTCAGGCCATCGCGGCCATCCGCCCCTCCGATAACTTTTTTATTACAGGCCGAGGCCAGGGTCAGGACGGCGAAGGCAGCTAAGAGTAGTGTGCGCATAAGAGTGTTTAATCGTGAGCGTGATTGCGAAAATTTGGACGCATCCGGTCACCGCTTTGTCACAAGCAAAGAGTGCGAAAGTGCATTTGGGCGCGGCCGCAGGATGCAGAGAGCGGTTAATGGAGCCAGGATGTCCTACTGCACCTTGGTCATCTTACCCCGCAGGTTGGAGGACTTGCTCCCCGCAGCCTTAGCGCGGGCGTAGGCTTTTGCGGCGGCGGCTTTGTCTCCGGCTTTAGCCTGGGCATCGCCCAGCATTTCGAGGAAGAGGGCGTTGGTGTTCTCCGCCGTATCGTAGGCGATGAGGGCCGAGGCTTTGCCACCGTTGCTGATCAAAAACGCCAGCGGACCGGCTTTGCCGCCGGGGAGTCTGGCCAGCTCAATCTTCGCCGTTGCGTCTCCGGCCTCCAGGCCCGTGAGGGCGAGGCTGAGTTGTTCCAGGGCAGCTTTGCCCGCGGGTTGGCCGGAAGTCATGAACTGGGCTTGCGCCAGCAAAGAATTGGCCTCGGAGAAGTTGGCCCGAAAGGCTTCGCCCAGTGCGTAATGGACGTAAACGGCGGGGCGGTTCGGAAATATATCCAAGGCGTCTTCAGCGTATTTGCGGAGGTCCGTGGTTTGGTTATTGAGGTAGAGCGTGGCCAGGAGTTGCTCCCAGACGGGGTAGACCGTGTCGTCCAGCTCGACGGTTGCTTTGTAAGCTTCGGCGGCTTCCGTCAGGCGGTCGGTATGGAAGAAAACGTCTCCCTGCAGGGCGGCGGCCTTGGCTTCGTCCGGGTGGACGCGGCGGAGCTCTGCGGCCAGCATCATTGCTCTTTCACCCTTCTTTGCATCCTGCGTGCTCGCCACCTCATTTACCAACGGAAGAAGTTTGCCAACCTTGAGGTCAATAGCCACATCAGACCGGCCGAGCAGCGCCATCAACTCCGCATCATTACCAGAAGATTTAGACGGGGCCACCTCCTGTAGGGCCAACTGCGCCCGGACGTCGGCTGGCTGTAAGCGTAAAATGTCTTCGTACGCCTTCTTTGCCTTGGAAGTTTCCTCCTGGCTAGAGTAGTAACCCGCCAGCATATGCCGAAAACGAAGGTTGGCCGGCTGAGATTCTACCAAAGCAGTAAGTTCTTTCTCCGCCCGCTTTTGGTCTCCCTGCCCCAGGTAAAGCGCGTGTTTCAGGCGCGCCAGCTCGATGTTGACCCCAACTTTACCTTCTAACTGGTTGTACGTGTTAATCGCCCCTTTGATGTCCTGTGCGCGAACGAGAAACGCGGCCCGCTCAAGGTAATAATCCGCTCCTGCGGGGTTCTTTTTAATCAGCTCACCGTACAGTTCCGCGCCGTCTTTATGGCGGCCGCTGGCCTGGTAAAGCTCCGCCAAAAACGACGCGTAGACTTCGTTCGGGCGTTTCCCGTAGGCCAGTTTTAAATGGTCGATGGCATCCTCCGTATTTCCGGCGGCAAACTGTAAGCGGCCCAGCTCGAACTGAGCGGCATCCATATCCGGAGATGCCTCCACCAGTTCCTTAAACATACCGATAGCTTTCTCCGTCTTCCCCAGCAGCGCTTCGCGCTTCGCCTCGATAAAACTCGTTTGTTGCTTGATGTTGCCCACCGTCGGGGCTTCTCCCTGGGCAAACATTAAACCAGACAGAAAAAGGAGGGAGAGTAGCAGTGCGGTACGCATAAAATAAGATCAGTTCCTCTATGTAACGCCTAGCCTCAACGAGTGTTGCACACCGGGGTTGGTTTGTTTTTTTTTTTTTTTATTTTAATACCCCAATTGGCGGGGCGGCAATACGGGGGTTTATTTTAAA
>CAYWMW010000001.1:10472-41632 GCA_964458975.1 uncultured Lewinella sp.
CACCGGGGTGGGTTGGTTGTTTCTTGTTTAAATTTAAAGCCCGATTTCCGCTCTGCCAAAACCGGGATTTAAATTTCAACAATAAACAACCAACCAACTTCTACTCTACGATGGTTATTTTCATCATGTTGGTGCGGCGTTGCTTCTCCAGCGGCATAGATCCCAGGTTGACCACCATGTCTCCCGGCTCCACGTGGTTGTTCTCCTTCAGGATTTTGGTAACATCCTCTACCGTTTGGTCGGTACTCGAGAAGTTATCGTAATGGTAACAGCGGACGCCCCAGCACAGGCTAAGGGTATTGAGCATGTGGTCATGGTCGCTGAAGATGTAGAGTTTGGACTTTGGCCGGAAGCTGGAGAGCTTGAAGGCCGTGTACCCGGTACGGGTCATGCCTACGATGCCGCGCGCGCCAACGTTCTGCGCCGCCCAGGAGGCTGCGGAACAAACTACATCGCTGACGAAGGTACCAGACTTATCGTTGGCCTTCGGCCGCTTCATCCCGATCTCATAAATCTTTTCTGCTTCAGCGATGATCGAATTCATCGCCTCCACCACCAGCGCCGGGTGGCGGCCTACGGAGGTTTCTCCGGACAGCATCACGGCGTCGGTACCGTCCAGTACGGCGTTGGCTACGTCGGTCACCTCCGCGCGCGTCGGGCCGGGGTTATTGATCATTGAATCCATCATCTGGGTTGCAACGATGACGGGGCGGGCCCGCTGAATGCACTTACGGATGATCATCTTCTGCAAGATCGGGAGCTGCTCCATCGGCATTTCAATGCCGAGGTCTCCCCGGGCAACCATGATGGCGTTGGAGTGCTTGATGATTTTGTCAATATTCTCGATCGCCTCGGGCTTCTCGATCTTGGAGATGATCTTGGCCTGGTGGCCGGCATCATCGATGTACTTGCGTAAGTTCTTCAGGTCTTTGGCGTAGCGGACAAAACTCAGGGCAATCCAGTTCACAAGGGGCTGCTCGGCAAGAATGTACTTCAGGTCAACGAGGTCTTTCTCGGTGAGGCTCGGCAAACTGATCTTGGTATTCGGGAGGTTAACGCCTTTGTTCGACTTAAGCACCCCTCCGAAAAGCGTTTTCAGCTTAACGGTATCGGTACCGTTCGTTTCTACCACTTCGAAAACCAGGGTACCGTCATCAACCAGTACGCGCTCACCTACCGTTACGTCCTGAGCAAACTGCGGGTAGCTCATGTAGATACGCTCGGCGTTACCAACGCATTTTGTATTAGTAAAGGTTACAACCTGGCCTTCCGCTACGGGCAGGCCTTCACCCTCCATTATACCAACGCGCAGCTTCGGCCCCTGTAGGTCCGCCAGAATACTCACGTGGGTACCTAGTTCTTCGTTAAGCTTTACGATCTTTTCGATTGTTCCTCCGTGGACATCGTGGGTGCCGTGGCTAAAATTAAGCCGGAAAACATTTACCCCTGCAATGATGAGGCTCTTGAGGCCTTCGTAAGAGCTACAGGCGGGGCCTACGGTAGCAACAATCTTTGTGTTCTGGTGGTCGGTAACTTTCATCTGACGTGTTGGGGGGATAGTGTAGAAAATACAATAATACCACGAAGATAAGTTAGCGCGGCCATTATGTATTAATTTCTAGGGGTTGAAGTATTTTTAAACGGTATCCTGTTTTGGGGATATACGAAGGGTGAACAACAAAAAAAGCCTTTAGCTTAAAGCATTTAGCATGCAGTTAGCCATTAACGGCAACCTGGACACTAAATGCTTTAAGCTAAAGGCTTGAGTTATTTGATTGAACAGAAGGAAAGTCTTAACTCCTAACAGCCCAATGTAAAACTTTCAAATCAAGGCCTAGCGGCGCGAGCGGCGGCGCTTTTTGGGTGAAGACCCAAAGCGGTTGTTGTCACCACGCGCCTGCGGGCGGCCACCGGCGTTGTCTCCACCCAAGCTGATCATAGCACAACGGAAACCGACGGTACGGCTTGACTTTTCCTCTTCCATGAACCGGCGTGTACCGGGGCTGAGCCAGTAAGCACGGTCGGCCCAGCTACCTCCTTTGTAAACACGGGCGGTATTGGAGATGAGGGTGTATTTGTTGGTCTGGTAACTGGCGAGGCTCTGGTCGTCACCATCAAGGTAATCGTAGGGGCGGCCAACTTTATAGTTGTCGCGCTGGGCAGCGTCTTCGTCCGATACGTATTCGTACTGAAGGCGGCCGAGGCTGTCCTTTGGCAGTACCGTACCGTCAACCGGGTCACGGGCTACATCTTTGAAGTTGTTACCACGGAAAGGGTTGAGTTCGTGGTTCTCCACGTCGCTCAGGTCACTGGTCGTAAGCGGGCGGTAAAGGTCTTCTACCCATTCGTTCACGTTACCGGCCATGTTGTAGAGGCCGAAGTCGTTGGGGTAGTTTTCCAGTACTGGCGTAGTGATGGAAGAGCCGTCGTTTGGCTTACCGGCAATACCCATGTAGTCACCACCACGGCGCTTGAAGTTGGCGTACATTTGGCCCTGGTACTTGTCGTGACGCTGGTAGCGTACGCTGGTTCCGCTCCAGGGGTAAATACGGCGGTCGGTGTAGTTTTCATCTTTTTCGTTGGCCTGCAGGCCAGGAAGGGCCAGGGCGGCGTACTCCCACTCTGCCTCGGTCGGGAGGCGGAATTCTGGCTGAAGGATGCCGTCTTCGAGCTTTGCACCACGCTCTCCGCCGGAGCGAAGGTCTTTAATGCCTTTACGTGGCGTACCGTCGTACTGGCCAGCGAAGTAAGCATCGGTGACGAAGACCTGATCGTCTTTAGCCTCAGGGCTTGGCGTCAGGATGCCTTTGTCGATGAGGATGGCCTCGTTGGTCCGGTCCGTACGCCAGCGGGCAAATTCCCGGGCTTGCCGCCAGCTTACACCTACTACGGGGTGCTTTGCCGTGGCCGGGTGGCGCAGGTAGTTCTGTACGTAAGGCTCGTTAGCAGAAAGCTCATCGCGCCATACCAGTGTATCGGGCAGCGCCTTCAGGTACACCTCGCGGTAGCTTTCGCCGTAAGACAGGTTCGTCCAGTCGAGGTAGAAGAGGTAATCTTCGTTGCTCATCTCGGTCTGGTCCATGTAAAAGGTAGAGACCGTTACGCGGCGCGGGATGTTGTCCCAGTCGTAGGGTACATCTTCTTCCGTGAAGCCCATCACGAAGTTTCCTCCGGGGATGAGCACCATGTTAGGTGGTGTTTCCTGGCCTTCGTAGTCAGGCTTGGTTTCGAAACCGCCCCATTTGGTGTCGTTCATCTTCCAGCCGGTGGTGGCGGAGCGATCGTTTTTGCCGCAGGAGGCGAAGATGGCTACCATACAAATGAGGGGTAGCGCTTTTTTCCAGTAGTTCATAAAGCTGAGGTAAACCGAGTTGTTTCCAAAATTCGCGGCGGCAAATATACGTCGGGATGAAACGATATTAAGCAATCTTGCCACTCACGAAAAGTTAAACCGCTATTGTGGCTCCGCTATTGTGCTGAAAACCTTAAAGTTTTCGCTAAAAGTACGTTGTCTACGGCTCGGATGCTTTTCAGGGCGCGGCCGCAGGTCCAAAGAAAGGTTCGGCAGGCCGGTTAATTTCTTTTATTGATCTCGTCCTGAAGCTGGCGGCGAAGCTTCTGCTCCACCTCCAAACGCGTTTTCCGGCTCTTTTCCAGGTCTTCGTTGACCTGCAGAAAGTCCTGTTGCGCCTGCCGTGCCGAACCAACCGCCAGCCGCATCCGGGCAAGGGCCAACAGCAACATGGCCAGCAAGGCAATGATGGCGGACCAGAGGATAAGGCTGTAGGCTCCTTTGGATAAGGGCATACCGAGTAGGCTGATACTGTCCTTTTCTTCCGTTAACACCCCGATTTGCCCCTGGCGGTCTTCAATTGCCGTTGCCTGCTCCGCAATCTTTGCCTCCTGCTCGCTGATTCGATTTTCTAAACGGCTGATCTCTTCGGTGTAACCGCTGATGGAGTCCTGAACGTTGGCCATGAAGGCGTCCAGAAAAGTCCGCCGTACCGTTTTGTAAATCTGGTACTTGCTGGATACGCGCAGCATTTCATCGAACTGCCCCTGCAGGCTTACGGTATCCGCCGTGGCGGGGTTGCCTCGCTGCGCAACGGCAAAGTTGGCAACAAACAATAAGAAGAGCAGGGTAAGACAGCGGGAGATATTCATGTAGGCAGGGTGTTTTGAGGGGCTTAGGAATGGTGAATTAACCGGCAAGAACCGCAAAGAAAAGCCACACCCACGGACTAATCCGAATTTACCGGGTACTTTATGATGCTCCCACCCAAATTCTTTCCACAGACAGAGTAATCGCTTAACCGGATGCTCAAAGGCCCTGACAACCGTCGAGTGGACCTCGAAGCGTCAAATTTATTCATTCCGACCTCGTGTAGCAAAGCGTCACGAGGTCGGAATGAATAAATTTGTCCTTTGAGCGTCCGATTAGCCTAAACGCGATTACTCTGTTCTACCGGCATCCAGTGTATCTTACCACCTCCACCACAGTACCGAAGATGGTTTAAAGATGCCCCTTCAGCCAAATCTCAAATCCTCCGCCTACCAAATGAAATACGTCCACCTCGCAATTTCCGGCCTTCTCCTGCTCGTCTGGTTGGTTTTTGGTAATTACCCTGGCCCTGCAGGTCTGCCCATTCCGGCCCTCGGCAATTTCTTTAACCCCCAGAAAGGCTTCTGGCACAACAGCCGCCCCAAACTAAGTGAACGGAAAGAAGACCGAACCCTTGACCTCAACCATCCCCTGGCTAAGGGCAGCGTTCATTTCGACGAACTGGGCATCCCCCACATTTTTGCGCCCAATCTGGAAAGTGCCGCCTTCCTACAGGGCTACGTCAGCGCCGCAGATCGGCTCTGGCAAATGGACATCAGCACCCGCGCTACGGAAGGCCGCCTCAGCGAAGTACTCGGCACCCGAACCCTGCGGCGCGACTCTATGCAAATCCGCCGGGGCTTCCGCCAGGCGGCTAAAGACGAAACCGATACGATGCGGCTCCACTTCCCCGAAGACCTCCGGGCCCTGGAAGCCTACGCAGCCGGCGTCAATACCTGGATTGATCAGCTCAGCCCTGAAAAGTACCCGGTGGAGTACAAAATCCTGGACCACGCTCCGCTGCGCTGGTCTCCCTACCGCACGGCGTTGCTCATGAAGGGCATGTCCCAATCCCTCAGCAGCCGCTACACCGATGCGGCGGCGGACCGGACAAAAAACGACCTGGGGGAGGATATTTTCAACGCTTTCTACCCCAACCGTTTCCCCCGAGACAGCCCCATCGTACCGGACGACGGCAGGTATAAAAAGGAGGCGCGGCCGCAGGTGCAAAGTGAGGTTTCAGGACACTCTCTTCAACCTTACACAGCACCTGCGGCCGCGCCCACGGAACCGTCTAAGAACGACTACGAAGCCGTCAGCACCGAGCCCTACACCCTCATGCCCGCCCACCCCGATAATGGCTCGAACAACTGGGCCGTTGCCCCCGGCCACTCCAACACCGGCCACCCGATCCTGGCCTCCGACCCCCACCTGTCGCTTACGCTGCCGAGCATCTGGTACGAAGTACAAATCTCCATCCCCGGCGTGAACGCCCGGGGTGTCAGCCTGCCCGGAGCCCCCGGCATCATCATGGGCTTCAACGACCACGTCGCCTACGGAGAAACCAACGTTGGCCACGACGTAACCGACTGGTTCCGCATCGAATGGACCGACGACTCCCGCACCCACTACCTGCTCGACGGCCAGGAAACCCCGGCCCGCATTATCACCGACACCCTGTTCCTCAAGGGTTCCGCCCCCCTGATTATTCGTACGCCCTGGACCGTCTTCGGCCCCGTCCCCTTCACCGAAGGCCCTTACGCCGACCACGCCATGCGCTACCTCGGCCACGACGCGCCGGGCAAAACCGTTCGCCCCCACACCACGGCCGGCACCTTCCTCAAACTCATGCGCGCCGAAGGCTACGACGACTACGTCGAGGCCCTGAAGGGCTACATCGACCCCGCCCAGAACTTCATCTTCGCCGAAAAAAACGGAGACATCGCCATCCGGCCCAACGGTGGCTTCCCCCTCCGCGCGCCCGGCCAGTCCGGTCGTTTCACGACCCCCGGCAACACGATGGCCAACGCCTGGCGTGGGTACATCCCATTTGCGGACCGCCCCGTCCATAAAAACCCGGAACGCGGCTTCGTCTCCTCCGCCAACCAAACCACCACCGGCCCTGATTATCCCTACCCCTACACCGGTGGTTTTGATGAGTACCGGGGCCGCTTCATCAACCGTTACCTGGAGCGTACCACCACCATGAACCAGCAGAAGATGAAGGCCCTGCAACTCAGCAGCCACTCCCTGATGGCTGAAGAGCTCGCGCCCCTGCTGATTGCCCGGATCAACCGCCAAAGCCTGACCGCCGAAGGCCGCGAGCTGCTCCGCCTGATCTCCGAATGGGACTACCGCTGCGAAGGCGAAAGCCGCGCGGCCACCCTCTTCGAGCAGTGGCGCATCAAAGTCTACGAACTTACGTTTGACGAAATGCCCGCCGACTCCGGCTACCTCCGCCCCGAAGCCTGGAAACTCACCGAACTGCTCCGTACAGACGCCCGCAATGCAATTTTCGACATCCAGGCCACGACGGACTTCAAAGAAACCGCCGCCACCCTAACCCAGCGCGCCTTCGACGAGATACTGGAAGAACTGGACGGCCAGCAGCCCGAGACCTGGGCCGTGTACCGCAACACCTTTGTTCGTCACCTTGGCGCAATTCCCGGTTTCGGCTCGGAGATGATCACCACAGGCGGCGCACGCTTCTCTCCCCGGGCCCTCAGCAGTGGCCACGGTGCCAGCTGGCGGATGGTCGTAGAGCTTGGGCCCAAGCCCCGCGCCTGGGGCACCCTACCCGGGGGCGCCTCCGGTAGCCCCGCCAGCGAGTTTTACGACAATTGCCTCAACGAATGGGCCAACGGACGCTACCATGAGCTTACCCGGTGGGAAGACGAAGCCGCAGCAAGGCGTAAAGCGGTAAGTAACTGGACGTTTGAGTAGGCGCTCTACAAAAAGGGAATCTTCACCACCTCGGCCTCCATCGTCTTCCGCCCCAGGTCTATCTGGATCTTCGTTCCGGGCGTGTGCTGCCCAACGGCGACGTAGCCCATCCCAAGGGGAAAGTCTAAGGAAGGAGAGTGGGTACCACTCGTTACTTCACCAATCCTATTGCCATCTATATCGAGAATACCGTGGCCATTGCGGGGTGCGCGGCGGCCGTCTACCTTGAAGCCAACCAGGCGGCGCTCCAGCCCGGCTTCCTTCTGGGCGATCAGGTGGTCTCGGCCGACAAAGTTATCGGCCTTGAGTTTGGTGATCCAACCCAGACCAGCCTCCAGCGGAGTGGTGGCGTCATTGATGTCATTGCCGTAGAGGCAAAAGCCTTTCTCCAGGCGGAGGGTATCGCGGGAGCCGAGGCCACAGGGAATGAGACCAGCGCTTTTACCAGCTTCCATCACTGCGTTCCAGACGGATTCCGCAGCGTCATTTTTGAGGTAAAGTTCAAAGCCTCCGGAGCCGGTGTAGCCGGTGGCGGAGATGATTACGTTGTCGTACCCGGCCAAGCTTCCGCGGACAAAGTGGTAGTAGGTAATGTCATTAAGCTTGGTCTCCGTTAGTTGCTGCAGGATTTCCGTAGCGAGCGGTCCCTGTACGGCCAATAGTGCCGTATTCGCGCTGATATCGATCATTTCTGCACCGAAGGTATTGTGGCTGGATATCCAGTCCCAATCCTTTTTGATGTTTCCGGCGTTGACCACCAGCATGTAGGCAGGGTGCTCGCCAGTCATCCCCATTGCGGGGTTAGGTGGTAGACGGTAGACGAGTAAGTCATCCACAATTCCTCCTTCGGGGCGCGGCAGGCAGCTGTACTGGGCCTGGCCTTCTATCAGCTTATCGACGTCGTTGCTGGTCACGTACTGCACCAGGTCTCGCGCACCGGCTCCGCGCACAATGAACTCCCCCATGTGCGACACATCAAACATCCCCGCTTTTTCACGAACCGCAAAATGCTCTTCCTTAAGGTTGGTGTAAGTGAGGGGCATCTCAAAACCCGCGAAATCTACAAGCTTGGCGCCTAGGGCGCGGTGGGTTTCGGTTAGGGGGGTAGTTTGCATGGTTTGGTTTTTTGGTCGGTTACTTTATGGTGGACGGCGGAGCGTCCTCGACTAAGTCGGGACAAAGAAAAGGTTTTACCGGCAATGTTGTTGAGACAAACTTACTACACCGTCGGGAGGTAAACCCTGAAGGTTGTTCCGTGCGGTTCGTTATCGAGTAGTTCGAGCTGTCCGTCGTGCTTATCCACCAGTTGCTTTACGATGAAAAGGCCGAGGCCGGTCCCTTTGGTGGTGCGGGTGTCTTCGTTTCCGATTCGGTAAAACTTGGTAAAGACCCGTCGTTTTTCCTTACCCGGTATTCCCATTCCGTTGTCCGAGACTTCCCAGATCAGTTCTCCTTTTCCTCCGCGCTGCAGGGAAGTATGAATCACGGGGTTCGGCTGGCTGTACTTAGCGGCATTCTCAAGCAGGTTTATCGCTACGCTGGTGAGGCCAAGCCGATCTCCCGTTACCATGCCTACGTCGGCTTCAATGTCTACGTGAATATTTGCTGATTTATACTTCATCGCTACGGTATCGGCAGCATCGTGGATGAGTTCCCCCAGGTCTATTTTTTCTTCGTTGATCTGGTACGCCTGCTCCAACTTGGCACTCAGCAGCAAGTCATTGACCAAAGACGTCAGCCGGTCGGTTTCTACCAGGGCGTTCGTGCTTAGTTTTTGCTGGATCTCGGGCTTCAGCTCTCTGCGTTTCTGAAAGGTCTCCAGGATAAGACGGATACCGGCCAGGGGAGATTTTAGTTCGTGGGTTATGCTCAATAGGAAGTTCCGTTGCTGCTCCGCAGCGCTTATTTCTTTCCGCAGGCTTTTAAACAACAGGAACAAGCCACCCATAAAGCTTAGAATCAGGAGCACTGATTCACCGATGATCATATTCTGCTGCTTACGAAACGATTCCGCCAGGTCGTAGTAAGCTTCCGTTGCCCGAAAGTCTGCAGGCTTATCAATCTCCTGCTTTACGGCCATTTGCAGGGCGAACAATTCTACCTGAGCATCGTGGGCCTCCTCGTTCTTCCGCAGCAGCAACACGCTCCACCAGCTGAAGGCGAGCAGCATATAACCGATGATGAAGTAGGTTACCAAAGGTAGGCGACGCATGGATTTTTGTTGGTACGCTGATAAAACAAAAGTTAGCGCCCACGGTTGCGAGCACTAACTTTTCGGTTGTCGGTTGTCGGTTGTCGGTTCTAGCGTACTAGCTCGAAGTCTGTACGGCGGTTCTGTGCCTTTCCACTCGCGCTGGAATTGTTGGCTATTGGTTTGTTCGGTCCGTTACCAACGATGATGAAACGGTCGTTATCCATATTGTACTCACGGGTTAAGTAAGCGGCTACTGCCTGGGCACGTTTTTTACTCAGTGCGATGTTCGTGGCCAGCGAGCCCGTATTGTCAGTATTGCCTTCGATTCGGATGCGGGCGTTACCGAAAGCTTTGGCAATCGGCACGAATTCTTCATCGATGATCTGCTTGGCGTTGTCGTCAAGCGTAGATACGCCCGTAGGGAAGTTGATACTGATGCGCTTGGTGGCAATGGCTTCACGGTCTTTGCCTTGCTCTTCGGTTTCTGGAGTGAACTCCGCCCGCCCTTCGCCAGCGTGCTCAGTACCCGTAAGGCGTGCATTAGCCTCCGATACCAGGTTACCACCGTACCCAACCGTACGGAAGGGTGAGATACTGCCCTGAATGAAGCCAAGGTTTTTATACTCCTGGGCCATGCGGCGGTAGAGGTCTCCACCGGTTACGCCCTTGAAGTTAGAATTTTGGGAGAAGAAGTTGACGTTGTCTCCGTGCGTAGTAAGGCGAACGTTATTGATCATCCCCATTGCATCCGCTTCGGAGAGCGACATTTCACGGCCAAGAATCTTAGCGGCTTTTTGCTTTGCTTCCGCACTGGAATTGATTTCGGAAGCACCGCGCATCCAGCCTTCGTAAAGCTTCTGAAGACGATCCCGGTTAGCCTCTACGTAACTGCGCTTAGCGAAGAACACGTCAGCAATAATGTTAGAAGCAGAGCGAGTGCTTTCAAGAATTTTAGCTCCCGGTACCGCCCGAACGCTCAGCTCGTCGTCCGGAGACCAAACCACGGCCGCATCCACCTGCCCACTTTTAAAAGCCGCCGCCGCCTCAATGGCGGAAGGTTGAGCCACGATTTTTATGTCTCCTGGTTTGAGCTCCCCTGCTTCAAGCAGGTAGAGCAGGAAAGAGTGGCTCGGGGTAAGCTCAGCCACGGCAACGGTTTTACCACGCAGATCCTGCACGGAATTAATACCACGCTTTACCACGATGGCGTCTCCCCCACGAGACCAGTCCGCTTGCCATAAAACAACCGGATCGAAATCCCTCATTTCCGGCATAATGGTCGGCATGGCATCAATGGTGTACCAGTGCACGTCAATGTCTCCGTTTTTGAACGCATTAAGACTAGCCACTACATCGTCGTTCAGTACGAACTCTACGTCAATACCGTACTCCTTTTTGAACCGGCTTTTGTTTGTAGCCTTGAAACCTTCGTTGAAGTACTGCCCGCCGGCGTAACCACCCCAGGTCACTACGCCTACCCGGATAGGATCGCCAGAGCTACTACCAGTATTTCCAGCCGTGGTCGTACCTGTGTTTGTGTTTCCGTAATCTCCGGTTCCCGCTTCGGTTGTTGTCCCGTCTCCTCCCAGGATGCCGCTGAGCAGTTTTCCGTTGGTAAGGAAGTTGAAGCCGAAAACCAGGGCCAGAAGAATCAGAATAGTAATGAGAAGCTTGCTGAATGTTGTCAGACGTGCCATATCAATGTGTGTGAGTGTTGGTTATCCGCCGGTATACTAGCGGGATATAAAAGAAGTCTGGTACAGATCAACTCCATACCAGACCGTTTTTTCGTTTGTATTAAAGGTTAGTCAAAGAAAGAATCGTACTGATTCTTACTTCCACTTTGCCGGGCGCGTTCCGGTACGGGCGCGTCCAGGTCAAGCACTTCGCTGTCGCTCTGGGCCTGGAGTAGAAGCTGATCTTTTTCCTCACCGAGGAGTAAGCTCGTAGACTCTTTCTCCCACTGCTCCAGCATCTGCATGCCTTCTTCCTCGAAGACACCGTTTTGGAGGTCAACAGAATCCATAAAGTTGGCGGACATTTCCATGAAGCGCTCCATTTCTCCAACTTTGTTGGCTACGTCTTCGGTGATGTTTTCCATGGCCATGTCAAACATTGCCCGCTGATCCGGATCACCGTTAATGACGCTCATAGCAGATTTCATCGCACCGTGGCTGGCGTGGATCGCTTTACGCTCCTGCTCTTTCACCATCACCTGGTCCTTGATATCTTCCGCAAGAATTTGGCTATTTTCGTACATTTTGGTCAGTACCCGGTAGAGTACTTCCATCTTTTTGTAGAGTTCTTCCAGACGCATGTTACTATCCTTCAGGCGGCCAGCGCGGCGGCTTTTCAGGATCATCACGTTGCGTTTATTGGTCTCTTTGGCCTTACCCGCAATCTGGAGGTTATTCTTAATCTCCCGCTCGTTTTTCACGATCAGCTCCTTCAACTTGTGCATCTGGGCACGCAGCTGAGAGATCTGCTTATTCATCTTCCGCAGGTTGTTTTGCAATTCTTCCACGTAGGTTTTCAGGATACCGATGGGGTCAATCTGTACAAACATTCCGGTGATTGCACGCATCACACTTTTATAAGCATAGAAAATCAGATTACGCATTTTGGGGTCAAGTACCATGTAAATCAAGATGCCAAGAACCGCAAGTGTACCCACCATGTAAAGCGTATTGGCCATGATGACAGCCCAAGGCAACGATACCGCCAGGAAACCAATCCCCCCAACTATCGCCGCCAGGAATAAAAGGCCTGTAATACCTTCCGGTTTTTGCCAGAAAGACTTCGGTTTCATCTGTGGTGCTTCCATAATTTATTATTTTCAGTAATTAATCTAAGCGGTCAAAGATAATCAACGAACCGCGCCTTAACAAAAGGTATAAGGCACACCCCTTGTTTAACGCTATCGACGAGCATCCCGAAAACATCGACTATTTCAAAAATTCTTTCATATTCGCCATGTCCTTACGGATTCCGTCGGTGATCACACTTAGGGTAGTTTCAAAATCGGCCTGTGTTTTCGCCAGTTTATCTACGTTGTTCTTAATACTACTGCGTAGCTTTTCTTGCTCTGCCCGCGATTTATCAATTTGAGCCTGAAGCTCTTTGATCTTTGCCTCCTGCCGTTTCACATCGGCGTCAATTTGCTTCAGCTTTGCTTCCTTATCACTTACCTGCGCTGCCCGTTGCCCGCTTAGTGCGTTAGAAAACTTCTTCTGCTCTTTACCCAGTACATTGAGGTAGTGCTGGGCAGATTCCTGCAACTGCGCCGGAGTCACGCCCATACTTTGGGCGGTAGCGTAGGCTGTCTGAAACCGGATACTATCCGTAAAATTCATCTTCTTCAGGTTCTGGAGCGACTTTTTATACTCCAGGTAATCGAAGCCCGGCAAGTTGGCCGCCTCCATCGCTTCCATTAATACTTTTATCGAACGGTCATTTACGCTTCCAGCAACAGTGCTTTTAGCAGGCGCGGCCGCAGGTGCGGAGGAAGTTGAGGCTTTCGGACCAGCTACAGGTTTAGCATTAGCCGCAGGCTTAGACTTATTCGGTAGTGTTTTCGCGGCTTTGGGGCCACCCTCATCTTCAACAATAAAGTAAGACTTAAGATTTTTCCACATGGGCAATTCGTAATTATAGATGGCAGGGAAGGGCCTCTCCCTCGTAATAAGCAGAGGTTTTCCCTCACTACCCTACCACAGCTTGCTGGAGGTAAACGGTAATGATCCGCAAAATACGGAATTTTGTTCAGGTCGTCATTTCCCTGATTGAGCTTGGTACAACACTGGGGCAAAAAACAAAAGTGGCCCCTCCGAATTTCTTCGAAGGGGCCACTTTTCATCTCCAATGAAGGAGGGCTGATGGATTAGCCGTTCTTAGCGAACAACAACCATCTTCTTGGTAGCGGAGAAGTCACCAGCAGTCAGCGTGTAGCTGAGGATACCGGCAGCACCGCCCAGCTCGCTAGCGTCTACAGTGATAACGTTACGACCAGCAACACCTTCCAGCTGACGTACCATGATGGTACGGCCCTGTACATCCTGGATGTTGAGGGTTGCCTTACCGGCAGTAGCAAGCGTGTAAGCGATAGTAGTTACGTCAGCAACGGGGTTAGGCGTGTTCTGGCCGAGGCTGTTGGCCAGCTCGGTAGAGATACCTGCGAAGCTAAGCTCCAGTCCGTTAGACATACCGTTAGCAGCAACACCTTCGCGAACAGCGATGGCATCCGTCAGGCTAACCTGCTCGCTCAGGGTAACGGCTGCAGTAGCACGTACTTCAAGCGTGAGGGAAGCGTTGTTACGAAGAGCAACAGCGATCAGACCTTCAGCAGCGTTGTTCAGGTTGATAGCACCTTCACCAGTGTAGTCAGCAGAAACGAGTTCCAGACCAGCAGCCAGTTCGATTGTGCCCTGGAAGGCAGAAAGCTCAGTACCGTTGAACTCGATAGCGTAGCTCTGGCCAGCTTCGAGCTGAGCATCCTCTACGTTAAGCGTCTGTGCGGTACGGCCAGCGCCGTTGCGTACGTCACCAAGACGAACAGCTACGAAGCTTACGTCGCGGAGGCTACCCTCAAGATCGTTTACGTTGTAAACTTCAGGGAAAGCAGCACCGTATGGGTTAGACATGTTGATGGTAGCTTCTTCGGTAACGAATACCCAGTTGCCACCTTCGAAGCCGTCCTCAAGACCGAGGATACGCTGAGTAGTAGCGATTGCATCGAATACGTTCAGCTCCATGTCGCGGTTAACGTCAGCAGCGATGAAGTCGTATGGGCTATCGAAGGTAGTAGTACCGAGGATCATGCCGATCATAGCAACAACGTCAGAAGACTTAACTTCAGTTGCTTCGAAAGCGCGGTCGAAAGCAGGCTGTACAGTGTAGTCACTACCAAGGGTAAGACCAGTGAATTCGAAGTCACCACCAGCGTTGGTCATAGACATTTCGTCCATACCGTTAGCACCCGTAAGGGTTACAGCAACACCTTCCAGTGCTTCATCGTTCTGGGTAGCGATCAGACCGGACAGGTTGCCCGTAGAACCGGCACACCAGCCCATGTTGTCCTGTACTTCCACGATTACTTCACAGAAGTCTGGCGTAGAGCCGTTGTTGTCGAAGGCGTAAACGCGCACGTTTACAACGCCGTTCTCGAAGTCATCACAGTCGATGTCGTCGATGCCGATAACACCAGCAGTTGGGACGAAGCCGGCGCTGCCAGCCTCGCTAGAGCGGTAGAGGCTGTACTTGTCTACTACGTTACCGAAGCAGTCTTCGATTGGAGAAGCGATGAAGTCAGAAGCCCAGATAGCGGCGATGCCACCTCCGTTGCCGTCGTTCATCAGCGTAACCGTCAGGGTCTGGATACAGATTGGAGTAGGTGTACGGTCAGCCGCTACACAGAACTCGATGATCTGTACGTCAAAGTTACCACAGCCGTCGGATGCGCGAACGCGGATGGCGTGCGCACCTACCGGTACGTTGGTAGCAGTAATGGTGTAGTTGCCCTCACCGTCGTTCACTAAGCTTACACCAACACCAAGCGCAGCAGGGTTGTCAGCTACGAAGCCACCGGTGAAGTTCGCGTCAAGCTCGATGCCAGCAACAGCGTCAGAACACTCGTCAGTAGCGGTGAACTCAAGCGTTACCGTTGTCGTACAGCCTTCGCCAGATCCAGCGAAGCATTCTGCTGGCTCTTCGAAAGTGATTTCAGGAGCTACTTCGTCGTAGATTCTGATGAACTGCGTGTAGCGGAAGAATCCACGGCTATCGTATACGTTCGTGCCGTAGGTGTCATCATCGTTTACGTCGCCTTCGCCGTTGTCACCAAGCGCCTGGTCGCGCTGGGGCGATGGCAGTGGGTTGAAGTTGCGGTCCGTAGCGATCAGGCTGTAGAAGCCGAGGTCGTCGTTCGTCGTAGCAGTGCTGGCACCAGGCGTAACGTTAACGTAGAGCAGGTCTTCGTCGATGTCACGTGGGTTGCGCGTGCGGTCACGAGCGCCAGGAGCGTCGCGGCGGATAACGTATGGCTCACCGAGGGAGTTGTACTCACACCAGTTTACTACGTCGTAAGTAACGCGGAGCTTGAAGCACTCGTCGCCAGCAAGCTGCGTGCGCAGCGTGTCTACATCTACGGTTGTCGTGATGAGGTCACAAGCCAGTTCGTCGGCAACAACACCGTCGAATGAAGGAATGTCCATGCAGTCACCTTCCTCATCGGTTGGGAACGTGATCTGGTAGTCGTGGATACCGATTACCGTGATGTTCTGTACACAAAGGTTCGTGTTAGAGAAGCCAGCATCGTCAGTAGAAGTGAAACGACGGGTAATGCTACCTACGCCACAGCTGTTGATCGTACCAGATACTGTCTGGGTGATGTCAGTTCCACAGTTGTCAACACCAGCGGCCTGGCCGAAGAGCGCGTCCAACTGAGCGAAAGAAACGTCAGTGATGTCGTTTGGAAGGGAAGCGTTGTAGTCAACACAAGTGATCGTAGTGTTAGCAGGAGCTACACAGCTAGGAGCAAGTTTGTCCTCAACCAATACCTCTAACCAGCAGAAGTTCTCGTTGCCAAGCGCGTCAGTTACACGAAGACCTACACGAACAGTGCCAAGGTCAGCACAAGTGAGGGTGATCTGTGGGCCGTAGCCACCAATAGCAAGGTCGTTAGAGTTTACGCGAGCGATGGCAAGCGTTACACCAGAACAGTCATCGTAAGAACCGTTGTCGATGTTCTGAGGAGTCAGGACAGCGAAACCGTTGTTCGCACCACCAGCGATGCTGATGTTCAGGCCATCTTCACAGATAGCTACCGGAGGCGTCTGATCTTCTACGCGGAAGTCAAAGTCAGTTGTTCCAGTGTTACCACAAACGTCAGAGTAAGTGTAACGCAGGATGTGCGTACCCGCAGGAATGGCAGAAGTAAGCTCGGGAGCGCCGCCAGGAACTACGTTGAAAGCACCGATGCTCGGGCCATCTACGTCACCGTTAGGGAAGATCTCAGCGGAAACGGTTACTGCACCGGGGCAGTTGTCCGTTACCGATACGTCGTCAAGGCGGATGAAAGCAGCACAAACGTTACCAGCGTTGGTACCGTAAACAAGGGTGCCGTCAGCATCAGTAGGAACGTTAGGACCAACGAAAGTAGGAGCGGTGGTATCACCAACCTTTACTACCTGCGTGAAGGTGCGAACATCTCCTGGCTCACACCAGTCGATTACCGTGTAAGTACGAACGAACTTGTAAGTGTTCGGGCAAGTCACGATGGAAGGACCATCAGCGAAAGTAACACCGATGTTACATACGTCACCACCCGCAGAGAGGTTGAACGTGCGACCGTCAACGGCAAGGAAGGGGAAGTCACCAGTACGTGGCTCAGGGCGAACACTTGGATCAGTACCACAGCTCTCAATGTTTACTACGTCTTCGATGTTGTCACCGTCGAGATCGTCAAGTGATGGACGATCGAAAGTGATGGTGTAAGAAGTAGATACAGATGGGTTGCCTTCGCCAGGAGCGGATGGGCAGATAGAGATTTCGGTTGCAACGAAAGTACGCGTGATAACTACGTCATCACACTGCGGGTCGGCACCGAAAGTAACAGCGTCGCTTACACAAACTTCGATTTCCTGTGAGCAGCCGTCCGTGAAGATAGGAACTACAGGGCTTGAAGTGCGGGCAAGCAGGCGAGCACGAAGCGCAGAAGCCATAGTGCCGGGGATAGTGTTACCGGTTTGAGCGTTTACACGGTAGCAACGGCTAACGTTTACGGGCAGGGTAGAAACGTTGTTGGCGTCCAGGTCAACACAGAGCAGCTCGATGTCGTCAGGAGTTCCGTCTACAGAAGGAGCGGTCTTGTCTTCAGCGTTAACAGTACCCCAAGTAGTTTCGAAACCTACAATCTCCAGAGGAGCAGTCATTGGAATCAGCGTGAAGCTGAAATCAGTGATTGTGAAAGTAGATGCCACATCACTCATCTCATTGTCACCGAAAAGGGCAAAGGTCAGGGTGTTACCAGCAGAAACAGGAAGCGTAAGGATTTTACCTTCAGCCTCAGAGCTTACACCGTCAAAGAAAGGGTTGCCGTTGTTAGTTCCATCATTGAAACCACCTTCGGGTAGAGAGAAGAGCGTGTTGCCTTCAAAGTCAACGAGTGCTACATCGTTGAAGCCATTGGCACCAAAGATGTTAACATCGTAAGCGAAAGAAACGAACCCGTCGTCTACGAACTGAACTTCAACAGTCGCGTTGTCAGTCTCCATGAAAGAAATCGGCTCAGTGAATCCAGCCTGTGAAGTCAGTACCAGCTCAGATCCGTCAGCGCTGAACTCCGCAGAAGCGAATTCGCCAGCAGTAACAGTGATGTTACCTCCTGCTGGGTCAAAATCGTTAACGAAACCAACGGTACGCTCAAATGCGGGCTCGTTAGCGTCAATACGGTAGTTGAAAGTGCCACAGCCGTCAATGATCGGGCCATTTGCAGGGTTGCTATCCATAACCGTGATAGAGAATGCGTCAGGACCAACAGCGGTACCGTCATCATCTACATCAAAGTCACCAGAAAGAACCATTTCAGGAATCAGGAGACCCTGACACTCACCGTTAAGTGTAAGGTTAATGTTGCCAATACCAGCTACGTTGATTTCCTGCATGTCAGTGCCAAGAGGATTAACAAATTCGCCAATAGTAAGGGAAGCACCTTCAAAAGTACCTCCGTCACCACCAACACCGTCGGTAATGCGAAGTACCCAAGCGCCATCAACATCTTCACCGTTGAAAACGGAGAAAAGGCCAGCAGGAAGGTACTCACCAGAAAGAGGGCCAATGCCTGCACCAGCAGCGGGGCCGTCAGGGCCAGCAGGGGTAAAGGTTGCACCTACGTAAGCAGTTGTGCCGGGGTTGTTACCACCTGCGTTAGCCGCGAGTGTCAACTCAGTTCCAGCAGGGCTTACCAGTGTAACAACGAGGTCACTCATCCAGGTGTGGCTGATGTTTACTTCAACTTCATCAATCTGGAAGTCTTCGCCGTAAACGCCGTCAACGGTTACGTTGAATTCAGACTCAATGGTACCAGTACCGGGAGGGTTGACGATTTCCGCTCCAACATTGGACGCGGTAAAAGTTTGTGCTGTCAGCATCAAACTGCCACAGAGGCAGATGGCCAACATAAGCAATTGTCTTGCTTGCTTCATAAGATTACGATTTAAAAATTAAAAAAGGTGCCTTCCGGAGAAGGACTTAAATTATGGTTACAGATCGCTAAAACACTAGGTCCAGCTAAAATTTAGGTCAGTTTCGTCGCGTAAAGCTACTAAGAGTAAACGCTTTCACAAAGCCTCCAGAGAATTTTATGATTTTTTTTCCTCCCTTGCGTGCGAACAAGAATTTACCTAAAGCATTCAATATCTCCACTTTACGCACCCAACCTTGCCCTTACGCTCCTTGCTTTTTAACAACTTTTTTTTTGCACCTGCGGCCGCGCCATATTAGCTTAAAGTGCCTAAGCGGTAACAATAGGCTTTTAGCGCGCTTAAACTATTGACTAAATAAAGAAGGCGGCCCGCCGGAAAGCTATCTGACGGGCCGTCTTGTAGTACGAATACCAAGACCTTATAATATGGTCTAGAAGCGTAGCGTAACGGTTTCACCGATACCACAGCCGACCTTGATGCGATCGCCCGCATTGTCTCCGCGCTGGAAGGCTTCTGACTTGATGGGCATAGAGCCACGGTAGTTGGCAATACGGCGGTTAGCGTCTCCGCTCACGTCGCTGTCTACACGTTTAGCCTGGTTGTACTTGTCAATAGCGGCGAGCACGGCCAGGCGCTGCTGGTAAGAATCGCCACAGCTACTACCCAGGCGGGCGTAGATGTCGCCAATCATCAGGTAAGGCTTGCCCCAGCTGGGGTTAAGCTTGGCGGCCTTGTTTGCGTTTTGGCGCGCCTTGCCGTACTGGCGAAGCTTGCCGGACTGTACGGAAGCGATCTGGTAGTAGGCCTGTGCTTTCTTCTCATCACTGTCTGCACCTTCGATGGCATCTTCGTAGCGCTTGATGGCTCCAGCGAAGTCACCTTCATCCATTAGAATGCTTGCATCATAGAGTGGGTTCATCTGGCGGCGCTTCTCTTCCTGCTCACCTTTAAGGGTAGCGTAGATAGCGTCGTACTTGGCCTGAACACGCTTCACGTCCTCATCCGTTTCCGGGCAGCCCTGGTCTTTCAGCTTAGACAAGATGTACTTGACCACTTCGTAGTCTTCCTGATTTTCCTCAAACTTGGGCATGAGCGACTCCTTGAAGTACGCACAATCGAAGATCTGGTCAGCGAACTCAAGTACGCTGGCGTCCAGGTTAGCTTTACCCGCTTCCCAGTACTGAGCGTAGTCATCACCTTTTTCAATGTTGAAGTCCGCAATCTTGCCAGCCATGTCGTACAGTTCACGAACACGCTTGTTGTCAATCTTCTCTGTCTTAAAGTAGTAATTGAGCTGCTGGCCTAGTGGAGCGAGTACGATGTACTCGGTGTCATTTCCACCAGCCTTCATTGCCTTCTCGAAGATTTCGATGCCCTCCATGCTGTACCCTTGCAGGTAGAACATGTCGTAAGCCTTACGGCCAAGCAGGAATGCTTCATTTTTAGGGTAGCAGGCAAGCTCTTCGTCGTAGAAAGAGATGACGCGGTCTTTGTACTCCTTCTGTTTAGCGGGGTCGGTGGCCTTCTTAGCCATGGCGCGGTAAAACTCGCGGCCATCGATGTAATGAAAAGGGCGCTGACCATCAGCAGCGGGAGCGATTTCGTAGACTACCTGCCAATCTTTGAAAGCAGTGGCGAATTCTTCATCACTCAGGGTGGTGAAGTCCTGCGCGTCTTTCACGAAGTTGCGGTAAGAAACGTGCGCATTTTCAGCTTTTTCCTTATCGGGTGAATCGTTCCAGGTAGCGCACTGAGCGTTGAGGCTCAAGCTGGCGCTGAGCACGAACAGCAGGGCAAAGGCCCGGCTGGCGAAGCGAATGAAAGTTTTCATGTTGGTTTGTTTTAATTGAGTTTGCGTTTGAAGAACCAGGAGTTGTCATTAAGAGAGAAACCCAGGGTAAATTGTACGTAGTTTTCGTCAAGAATGTTTGGTACGCCAAATTTACCAAATTCCAGCGCAATGTCCACAAAGGAGATTTGCTGGCGTGGTAAACGGAAAGGCAAGCCTGCTCCGATGGTGATGGCATTACGGCGAGCCTGAACGCCATCTACCGAACGGCCGTCCTCTTCAAGCCGCAGACCCGCACGGAAACGGATCCGCTGCACGAATCTGTTGTATGAGTTCGCGTTTGGTATGTACTGGATGCCAAAAGCAAGACGATTGGCGTCTAGCAACGTCTCCGGAGAGGCACTGTTGGCGTATTGGCTATTGAATCGGCTACCGTATTCCACCCCGACGTAGAGCTTATTTATTTTTTCGTAGGCAATGCCCACGGAGAAAGACGATGGCAGGTTAAGTGTTCCGGCTTGTCTTGTTTCGGACCGCAACGTATCCCGAACTGCTAGCTGGCCATTAGGGCTAAAGCGACGAAATAGCACACTCGCATCGGTATCTATTTCCTGGCCAAGATTACCATTGGCTCCGAAGATGATACGCTTACCGTTGGGCCGCATCTCTCCGTTCTTGTTGAGGTCTTTAAAGTTGTAAGCATACTGTAGGCCATATCCGAGGCTAAACCCCTGAATGGCTACGTCTTCCACAAATTCACTCGCCAGTGCTTCATCAATATCATTGAAAGTAACAATCCGGCTATTGGTGATTTTACCAAAGTTATAGTTGAGGTTCAAGCCTGCGGAAAGGTATTTGTAACGAAAGGCAGTAGACCAGGAGAAACGGTATCCGCCACCATTTCCCTTGAGGGTATTCGATGTAGCACCAAATTCCGGGTCTTCATCGTTGATCTGCAGGTCATAGCCAACATCGGAAGTAGGCATCAGCGAGAAAGCCATACCGCCGTTCCAGATATTTTGCAGCCTGTCGTTCCTAAGACTGATCGGGTTGCGCAACGGGAACCCGAGGGCGATGTAGCGCAAGTTTCCCTGCATAGTACTTACCGACGACGTCCGGTCCGTAAGGTCAGAGGCTCGGCCAAAGCCACCAACTTCAAAACTGGTAGATTGCAGGCTCGCCAGAGTGGCAGGATTCTGAATATTGAGGTGAAAAGCATCCTGATAGGTACTTTCCAGCCCTCCCATTCCCGCCTGGGAAGCGAAGAACTGGTCTACGGGGTTGCCCAAACCAAAGCGACTAAGCGGGCTGTTTAGCTTAGGGCGAATATCACTAGCGCTCGACACCTGACTTTGAGCTACGCCACTAAAGCCTCCGCAAAAAAGCAGAAGCAGCAACGGGAGCAGACTTGGTTTACGATTGGTGTTGAACATAATTTGACAGAATTTGATTGAGCCCACGCAGGACCAGATTGGGGTAAACAACATTAGGAACACTAAGCAAACCGGCCAGCAACTCTGCGTCTCCACCCGTCAGGATTAACTCCAGATCAGGGTAGGTTTTGCGTAGTCGCAGGTAAAGCCCTTCCACTTCGTAGACAGCTCCAAACTGCCCGCCGTGGCGAAGGGCCTGCTCGGTAGACCGGCCCACTTCGTTTAACGAAGCTGCCGGCTCAACGAGCGGCAACCGTGCGGTAAAGGTGTGCATGGCCCGCAAACGCATCCGGACGCCGGGGCTGATGTTACCTCCCCGGTAAGTACGTTGCCCATCGATCAGATCTAGGGTGATGCAAGTACCAGCGTCGACGATAAGTCGGGCGGGAAGCGATTCAGCAGGCGCGGACGCGGGTGCCTTGGAAGTTGGAAGTACAAGACTCCCCGCTACCGCAGCAATACGGTCTTGCCCGAGGGTTGCCGGTGTCTCGTAAAGCGAGGTAAACGGCAAAGGTAATTCGGGACTGAGGGCCAGCGTAAGCAAGCCCGCCTGGTTCCATTTATCTGTCCACTTAGTAGGTGGCACGTTTGCCACCGTGGAATAGATGATGTTTTTAACCCCAAGGTTGGTTACCAACCGGTCCGCAACGTCCCATTCCTGGTCCGTAAAGCGGATAACCGGCCCAATCAACCCGCCGTTAAGGAATACCCCGGCCTTAACCGAAGTATTGCCAATGTCAATGGCCAGCTGATGATCGGAAGTAGTACCCATCATTGGTAAAGTCGCCCATAAGACGCACAACGAGGCCGTCGAGGTTCTTAAGCAGGCGTTAAAAATTTGGTTTAATGTTTAAAGTGGCGAATTCCGGTGGTGACCATCGCCATGCCCCTTTCGTTACATGCGGCGATGGAGTCCTTATCCCGAATCGAGCCCCCCGGCTGAACTACCGCCGTGATGCCCGCCTCGTGTGCAATTTCTACACAATCACTGAACGGAAAGAAAGCATCTGAAGCCATCACGGCACCTTCGGTACTGAAACCAAAGGCTGCTGCTTTTTGAATGGCTTGCTTCAGCGCATCCACCCGGCTGGTTTGGCCACAGCCCATAGAGATCATCTGGTTGTCTTTCACCAAAGCGATGGTGTTCGACTTGAGGTGCTTGGCGCATTTGTTAGCAAACACAAGGTCCGTAACTTCCTCAGTAGTTGGTTCACGCTCGGTTACCACGGTAAAGTCGGCAGCTCCCTCTGTTTTCAGATCCGTTTCCTGAACCACCACGCCGTTCAGCAGGGTCTTGAAACTTTGGGTTTGCTGGTCGAGGTGATGGTACTGGAGTAAAATGCGCTTACTCTTCTTGCTGAGCAGTTCGCGGGCAGCGTCCGTAAAGTCAGGAGCGATCAATACTTCGTAAAAAAGCTTATCGATTTCCTGCGCCGTACCGAGTTCCACTGGTTTATTAGTAATCAGGATGCCGCCAAAGGCCGAAACATTATCCGAAGCCAGGGCAGCGTGCCATGCCTCCACTTGCGTAGGCCGTACGGCAACGCCACAGGCGTTGGTGTGCTTCAGGATGATGAAAGCAGGGTCTCCGCTCTCAAACTCCCGCATCATGCCTACCGCCGCGTCAATGTCAACCAGGTTGTTGTAGCTAACTGCCTTGCCGTTGAGCTTGGTAAACATTCCTTCCATTCTGCCAAAAAAAGTAGCTTTCTGGTGAGGGTTCTCTCCGTAGCGCAGAGGCGTAGCGTGCATCTGGCTAACCTTTAGCGCGGGCAAGCCACCGTCTTCGTTGAAGTAGTTGAAGATGGCCGTATCGTAATGGCTGCTCGTCGCAAAAGCACGGCGGGCCAGTTTGCGGCGGTCGTCAAGTTCGGTAACGCCAGCCTTCTCATCAAGGATAGCCTGAAGCGTGCCGTAATCTTCCCGGCCGGGTACAATTACAACATCTTTATAGTTTTTAGCTGCTGCCCGAATTAGCGCAATTCCACCAATATCGATCTTCTCAATAATGAGCTCTTCCTCTTCGGTGTTGGCTACTGTTTCCTCAAAAGGATACAGGTCTACGATGATCAGATCAATTTCAGGAATATCGTACTTCGCCAACTGACCGAGGTGATCGTCTTCCCGGCGTGCGAGAATACCACCGTGAACTTTGGGGTGAAGCGTCTTCACCCGCCCGTCCAAAATAGAGGGGTAGCCAGTTAATTCTTCAACGGGAACCACGTTGATGCCACGGTCGCGGATGAACGTCTCCGTCCCGCCGGTGCTGTAGATGGTTACACCCAATTTCTTTAAAGTATCCACGATTGGGCCAAGGCCATCTTTGTGGTATACGGAGATCAATGCTGATTTAATTTTCCTCTCGGTCATGGAGCCTTGCGGTTTTGAGGGCGCAAAGTTAGTCAATTAGTCACACAGTCCGGCAGTCAAATAGCCTCCGGTATGCTTAAGAAACCCCCAGCACCCAGCCTTCGTGACAGACTACCCGCTTCCAATCTTTCTTGCTCAGGTTGTTTGGGCCGGCCAGCCAGCCGGTCAGCCTTTCTTCGGCTTGTTCAGTTTGGAGCCATTGAACGAAAGCCCGCACCTGCGCCCGGTCAGGAATAAGGTGCTTTCCCTTAAGTGGAACCATACTGGGATAAATTTCTGCGTGCACAACACAAGCTCCCGCAGGCATCCTGCCCGTAAAGCGGGTTTCAAAAGGCCAGATAAAGCTATTAGAACTGAGCGCCTCATTTTTAAACGCCAACAGGAAAAGCCTGGGAATACCGAGCAGGGCCTGACTCCCGACACTTCCGGCATAGGCCAGTTTCCAGCCCGGCTGCATTTTCGGCACCCTTTCCTCTACCAATCTTCGCTCCTGCAGGACCGCACGTTTATTCACTACCGGATACTTAAAGTCTCGTTTAGAACCTAGAAATATTCCGCTTTGCCCAGCAGGAACTCCCCAAAACGGACCGCTTCCTAAGCTTATTCGCCGGTTCAGTTCAGCACCAACCGTGAAGCGGTTATTGTAGTTATTCGCCTCGTCAATGATCAGGCGGTTCAACAATTTCCAGATGTGCTTCCATGAGCGTTTTTTCTCAATTCGAAGTGCTTTGCCTAATCCTTTAGGGTAGCCGAAGGAAAAATCCCACCCAACAAGTACTCGCTGATTGTTCTTAATAAGGCGGGTTAGCTTAGCTTCGATATAACCAATGGCAGCTTCTCGGGTCCGGAAATATCTGGACGTAACCCTACCCAGGCTTCTACCCTCCCCTACCCAGATAGCATCTCTGGTGGGTTTCTTCGGGCTGGGCTTCGCCCGCGAGCTCCAATCAACAGTAATAAAATAATCAAATGGCTCCAAGGCTGTTTCTCTTTGCTGCTAATGTAACTTATGGCAAGTCAATATAAAGAGAAAGCCACGTTAAGTTTAGATGTCTGAACATGCTTAGGGTTTACGGAACAATAAGACATCCTTAATTCATTAAGCAACCACTCCGTAAAGCGCCTCTCGCTTCGCCATAATTTCCTTAGATGTCAGGTAATCATCGTACTCCAGCAAGCTGTCAATCATGCCACCGGGGGCAATCTCGATGATCCGGTTACAGGAGGTTTCCACCAACTGGTGATCGTGTGAGCTCATAATGAAGTTGCCCTTGAAGTCTTTGAGGGCGTTGTTCATCGCGGTGATGGATTCCAGGTCGAGGTGGTTGGTTGGCTCGTCCAGCAATAAGAAGTTAGGGCTGTTGAGCATCATCTTGGAGAGCATACAACGTACCTTTTCCCCTCCGGAGAGTACGCTTGAATCTTTGTGAACTTCCTCGCCAGCGAAGAGCATCCGGCCGAGGAAACCACGGATAAACTGTTCATCTTTATTGGATGAATACTGACGCAGCCACTCCACTAAGTCTAGCTTATTGCCTTCCTGAAAGTATTCAGCGTTTTCGTTCGGCAGGTGCTGGGCAGTGATCGTTTGGCCCCATTCTATGGTACCTCCATCTGGCTCCGCGTCTCCGGCCAGGATTTCGTAAAAAGCGGTAAGGGCCGTGGCTTCGTTGCTCAGCAGGGCAATTTTATCACCGCTGTTCATCGTAAAGCTGATGTCGCTAAACAGTACCGTTCCGTCGGGGCTTTTCTTGCTCAGGTTGTTCACCTTCAGGATCTGATCTCCGGGCATCCGCTCGGGCTGGAAGGCGATGAAGGGGTACTTACGGGAGCTGGGCTGAATGGTCTCAATATCGAGTTTATCGAGAGCCTTTTTCCGGCTGGTCGCCTGCTTAGACTTTGAAGCGTTGGCGGAGAAGCGCTGGATAAACTCCAGCATTTCCGCTCGCTTTTGCTCGTTCTTTTTGTTTTTGTTGGCCCGCTGCTGTAGTGCCAGCTGGCTAGACTCGTACCAGAACGTATAGTTACCAGAGTAGATATTGGCTTTCTGCCGGTCGATGTCTACGATGTGCGTACACACCATGTCCAGGAAATAGCGATCGTGGCTGACGATGATGATGGTGTTCTCAAAGTCGGCCAGGAAGTCGGCCAGCCAGTGTACCGTCGGTGCGTCCAGGTCGTTCGTAGGCTCATCGAGCAGGAGCAGGTCGGGATTGCCGAAGAGGGCCTGCGCGAGGAGCACCTTTACTTTTTCCGGTCCGGAGAGTTCCTCCATCAGTTTATAGTGGATGTCTTCCTTGATGCCCATGTTGGAGAGCAGTTCGGCGGCGTCGGAATCGGCCGTCCAGCCGCCCATTTCTCCGTACTGGTTTTCCAGTTCAGCGGCGCGCATCCCGTCGGCCTCCGTGGCTTCGGGGTTCATGTAAATGGCATTTTTCTCCTGCTCCATGGCGTAGAGAATTTCGTGGCCCATCTTCACGGTCTCCAGTACGGTATGCTCTTCAAAACCAAAGTGGTTCTGGCTGAGCACCGCCATACGCTTACCTTTTTCCAGGCTAACGTGGCCACGCGTTGGGTCTAGCTCACCGGCTACTACTTTTAGAAAAGTAGACTTACCCGCGCCGTTGGCTCCAATGATGCCGTAGCAATTGCCGTGGGTAAATTGCAGGTTCACCTCATTAAAGAGGACGCGTTTGCCAAATTGTACCGTGAGGTCATTTACGTTCAACATAAGTTTAGAGCTTTTGAGGGCGCAAAATTACGGTTTTTTGTTCGGCTGGGCCAGTTGATACTGGAAAGCATTGCGACAGCAAGCCATTAGGGCGCGGCCGCAGGTGCTAAAAAAGGTTTTTGAAGCGCAAAGAAAGCAGGCTGAAGACGATGATTTTTCGGGCCAGCACTGCTATTTCAACCTTCTTTGCATCCTGCGTTCGCGCCAAAAAAGAATGCTCCGCCCGGTAAAACAACCGAACGGAGCATTGCTAGTACAGTGCGACTACTTACTATTTGATCATTGAAAGCGTCTGTTCTCCAACACGGACGAGGTAACGGCCAGTCGGGAGTGCCCCCGTCTGAATCAACGTTTTCTGTTCTCCCGCAGGTACGATACCCGTCATAACCGTACGGCCCAGGGCATCTAAAATCTGATACTCAGCGGGCGCGCCTAAGTCCGTGGTTAACGAGATTTCGTCGTTGAAAGGATTAGGGAAAGCAATGAGGCCGGAAAGTCCCACGCGCTCTACTAGTACGATTTCAGAAAGCTGCTCACTACCGTCGAAGTCAACGCTTCGCAGGCGATAATACGTTTTGGCATACGGGTGAATGTCTTCTACGGCATAGTTACGGTCCGTCTGGCTGTTACCAGCGGCAATGTGGGTAGTGACTTCTTCCCACCCCTGTTCACCATCAGCACTCCTTTCCACATAAAACATCGCTACGTTCTCTTCGGTAGCCGTCTTCCAGGTGATCTGATTAACCTTACCGCTGGCTTCACCGTTGAAGGCTACAAGCGTAACGGGAAATACAAAGTCCGGATCAGGGCCCAGGTCCTGTACGCAAACGTCATCAACAACAGCCATTTGACCAGTATTAGACCGTGCCCAAACCTGGATCAAGTCTGTGCCCTCCGGAACTGTTTCTGAATCGTTTATAACGCGGCTAAAAGCGTTGGGATCAGAAACAGCAGCAGTACCACTAAAAGTGGAAGTTCCATTAGTTATGTTCCGAAACTCGATGACGATGTCCGCATCCGAGGATTTGAGACTACCCGCAAAAGATATTTTGTTTCCAGGAACTACGCCAGCGGTAAAGTTGGAAGCTGCTTCGCCACCAACGGGGACGATTGCACCTCCTACTCCGGTAGAGGCATCGTTGGTACCGTCAACCGAAGTTCCTGCGAAAGTAAACCAGCCATCTGTTCCAGCTTCAAAATCTCCGTTGCTAAGCAGGTTACCGTCGCAAGCTTCTAAGGCACCACTGGCGGTATTGTCAACTAAGCAAAAATCATCGAGAACGATTACGGAGCCGGCGCCAGCCTGAAAAATAAGTTGCCCATGGAGGGCGCCAGGGGGAGCCACTTCAGTGATCGTCGAGGTGCCGTTAGCAACATAGCTACCAGTACTGTTGGCACCAATTTGAGCACCAACAGCTCCCGTTCCATCATCTAAAAACCACTGAAATTGAATTTGGGCGTAACCTCCTCCCGTTAGCTCGTTAGAGAGTACCGTTCCAGTATACTCATTCCCGGCAACGATACTCTGGAAGTAAAATTTAGTGACCGCATCATCTCCCTGGACGGTAGCCGAAAAACTACCATTAATCACCTCCGCCGGATTACTGGTGATTGCCTGCCCCGTTCCACTAAAGGCACCAAAAGAGGTGAGGGTGCCATCTTCGAAGCCGAAGTTTTCTGAGTTAAGGTTACCGGGGCATTGCGCTAATAGAAAGCCGCTAAGGCTAAAGGCGATGACGAAAAAAAGCTGATGTAGTGTGTTCATAAAGCAGGTTGATTAAGATTGAATACTCTAAATACCCCACAATATAAAATTAAATTTGCTAATCAGTCACAAACACAAGCATTATGCACTGTTTAACAACTGTACAGGCCTCCGTAAAGTTGGCTCGTTTATACTTTCTATCTCTGATGGCCGCGACCACTATACGTAATTGCAATGGATTGTAAATTTTTTCACCTCTATTACAGTGCCCCTCTATCTAGAGCTCGACGGGGAGATTCACTACTGGTTTTCAACTACTTATGTGTTTTGCTTGGTATTTTTTTTGCATGATAAATCATGGAAGCATTTTTATGCAATCATTAGGTTTATGGAGCTCTGAAAATCAGGAAATAAATTTTTCAAAAATTTTAAATTTATTTGATGGTTTACCAGAAAAATGAAGCCCCTCACTCCGAAATACGGTGTAAGGGGCTTCAGGCAAGTCGGTTGCCTTATGGGCTCAGAAATCTACTCGATGATCACCCGGTGAGTTTCCGTCTGGTCACCCACGGAAACGCGCAGGAAGTATACGCCTGCGGCCTGGTGCTGGGTCGGGAGGTTAATGACCCCCGTGCCAACCGGCAGGAAGATGCGCGGGGCAACGAGGTTGCCACGAACGTCGAAGAGTTGAATGCTGGCACTACCGGCATCCGTTGCGATGTCGGTCATTTCAACGTGAATCATGCCGTTACTGGCGGGGTTCGGGAATATACGACCTAGTGAAGTGGATGCTCCGGCAAGTTGCATTTCTACAACGTTGGAGATTATATCACCGTACGCAGCGTCAATCATCCGAACGCGGTAGAAGGTCCGTCCGGCGAGCGGGCTGACATCTTCCTGGCGGAACATAGCCATATCGTTTCCGGAGACGAAAGCTGGCGTGGTGACGGCAACGACCGCTTCGAAGTTCTGGCCGTCCGTAGAACGCTCCAGAGAGAAGTTGTAGTCGGAGCCATCGGCTGGCACCTGCCATTCGATGGTCACTTCGCGGGCAACGAGGTTATCAATTGCGCCATTCGCCGTCAGGTTACCACCGCAGCGGCTCGGGTTGTTTAGCACTGCAATGTTGCGGGTCTCGGTACTGGTACATCCGTTAGCGGTTACCGTCAGCGTTACGCTGAAGGAGCCGAAGGTGGCCCAGCTGGTGGTCACCAAGGCGCCATTGCTGCTTTCTACGGCAGAAGAACCGGTAAAGTTCCAGGTGATTACCGCACCGTTGCCAGGGTTAGAAGCCTGGAAAATTGCCTCTTCACCTACACAAATGGACGTTGGCCCGCTAATGCTAGCAACTGCATCATCTCCAACATCAATAGTAATGACGTTGCTTTCAAGGTACTGACAGTTACTACGACGGACACAACGGGTGAAGTAAGTTGTCTCAGAAACGGGGCCGGGAGCAAAATTCGGGCTGTCTGAATTCGGGATCGGCTGCCAGAAGCTGATGTCCTCATTGGGGTCATTGGTGTTGAACATCCAGAGGTACTGGATCTCACCCTCACCACCGGTTGCCGGAGAGAGCTCTACGAATGGTTCGGGGACGTTGCCCGGACCACAAATTTCCTGACTAAAGCCAATCGTTCCCGGGTTTACGATGTTAGCGATACAGGGAGAAATGAAGCCTGCATCAATGGTGAAGTTCATTTCATCCGGGCCTACGGTATAGAAACCAGTCATCAGCATGGCGGGGTCCATATCGCTGTCGGTTTCGTCATTACCGGAATCTACGGTAGTTGGCACGAAGTCTTCAGGTGCGGCAAAGGTCAATTTGTAAGTTCCCGGAGGGACGGAGAACATGTACATACCTGTTTCATCGGTGAAGGTCATGTCCATATATGTTCCATCCTGGCTGGTTACGGTAACCTTTACGCCTTCGATGCCGGGCTCGCCCGGGTCTTGCTGGCCGTTGCCGTTATTGTCTTGCCATACGAAGTCACCGAGCTTTGCCGGGCAATCGTCTACGAGGATGAAGGTCCGGTCCAGGTTAGGGCGGCAGAAGTCGAGCCCGTCTTCGTCAACCGGTGGGTCGGGGACGAATTCTGCCGTAATCGTGTAGGTACCGAGTGGTAAGGTCATCGGGTCAATTTCCGTGACCTGGTTGCCGTTAATCGTGAAGATCGTTGTACCCGGCAGGTCTTCGCCGTTGAGTTGGCCGAAACCTTCAAGCATGAAGGCTGCCTCAAAGCGGCAGATCTCCGCAGGTGGCAACTCGACAAAGTTTACCTCGGGGTAGAAGCACTGGTTACCTACCGTAAACTCCTGAATACCGTTGGATACCGTAACTGTGTACGGCAGGCTATCTACGAGACGGACATTGTAACCGTATTTAACGCGGCGTCCGAACACAGGGTCAGGAGTAGCATCACCGATAACTTCCATTTCGGTACCTAGCGGAACCAGAGTAGGAGTCTCGGGGGGGGAAGTTCCGTCAATACTTTCCAGCAGGTACATATTCTCACGATCTACGATTGTCCATGTTTGACCGGGGCCGGAGATGATCTCGAATAGCTCAGAGAACTGACCATCCAAATTAGTAGTATTGTTATTCAAACAGTTACAGGGGTCAACGATCGGTCCATCAAGGCCGACTACGAAGCCAGCGTCAACGGTCATATTGAATTCGCCTGGGGCGAGGG
>CAYWMW010000001.1:41732-50287 GCA_964458975.1 uncultured Lewinella sp.
AGGCCGACTACGAAGCCAGCGTCAACGGTCATATTGAATTCGCCTGGGGCGAGGGTGTAGTTTTGGGTCATTCCTCCCATGCTGGGGTCAGCATCGTTATCACCGGCGTCGTTTCCTACGTTGAAGAAAGTCCGATCACCGCCCTGTGGTTCTACGAACAGGATCGAATAAGTACCGGGCTCCAGCCCCATAAAGGCGTAGAAACCATCGGCGTCGGTTCGGGTAGAGTCAATGATCATACCGGCCGCATTTTTGAGGAACACTGGGTAGTCTTCCAGTCCGGGTTCTCCCGGATCTTGCTGGCCGTTGGAATTGGTATCAATCCATACAAAGTCACCAATACCGGAAAGCGCCCTCAAGGTACCCGTACACTCGGTTGTACAGCCAGAGAAATCAGTAATGGTTACGGAATATGTTCCGGCAACCAGGTTACTAATGGTGGGGCTTGTTGCGCCGTTGCTCCACGCGTAGGTGAAGGGAGCAGTACCGCCATCAACATCTACGGAAAGCTGGCCGTTGTTCCCGGTCGTCGGCTCTTGATCTATCACCACATTACAGGTGAGCTGGGGGAGTTCGCCCAGAACGATGCCAGCGGTTACATCCGTACATCCGTTAGCATCCGTAACGGTAACGGTGTATGATCCGGCGGGGATGTTGTCAATCATATTACCTGTATCGCCATTGCTCCAGAGGTAAGTATAAGGACCGGTTCCGCCAGCGGGGAACACGGTGATAGCACCAGAATTGGTACCACCACATACGATGTCCGGAGAGGTAATCGCCAGGTCAATCTCAGCGGGCTCCGTTAGCGTGTAAGAAAATACTGCCGAACACTCATTAGCGTCGTTTATCGTAACGCTGTAAGTTCCAGCGGGTACGCCGGTCAGGTCTTCCGTAATAGCTCCGTTACTCCAGGCGAAGGCGTAGGTTCCAGAACCGCCGGAAACCGTAAGGTCCACACTACCGGTACTGGCACCATTACAGCCAGGATTAGTTCTTATACTCATTACCTGAATTTGAGTCACAGTGTTTACCGTCCAGGTCTGAACGAGCATACAGTTGTTGGCATCCGTAATGGTAACGGTGTAATTGCCCGCTTCCAGGCCGCTGATGTCTTCAGAGGTAGCGCCATTACTCCATCTGAAAGTATATGGAGCCGTTCCACGCTCTGCGGTCAGGTTGATAGTTCCGGTGGCATCTCCATCACACGCGACGGGCGTAATCTGAGTAAAGCCGTTGAGGGCAAGGGGTTCGCTAACTGTAAAGGATAAGGACTCCGTACAACCGTTAGCGTCCGTAACCGTAACGGTGTAGGTGCCAGCGATAAGGCCATCACGATTTTCACGGGTACTGCCATCGCTCCAGCTATAGGTGTAGGGAGCAGTACCACCGGAGGCAGAAATGCTAATTGTTCCGTTAGTATCTCCCGCACACGCTACATTGGTGGAGTTGCCCGTAAGGACCAGGTCGGATGGCTGATTAATGGTAAAGGAGGCTGTTTCCTGGCATTCATTGGCATCGGTCACCGTAACGGTGTAAGTACCGGCCGTGAGGTTAGAAATGTCTTCGGAGGTGCTACCGTTGCTCCAGTTCCAGGAGTAAGCGGGTGTCCCCCCAACTACGGTAAGGTTAATGGAACCATCATTCCCGCCAAAACAGTCAACATCATTGGTTGTGCCAGTAATAGAGATACTTGCTGGCTGAGTAATTGAGAAAGACTCTACCAACGTACATCCGTTAACATCCGTGGCCGTAACGGTGTAAGTACCGACAGCCAGGTTGTTAATCGTTGGGGTAGTACGGCCATTACTCCAGGCGTAGGAATAAGCAGGCGTGCCACCCGTAACAACAACTGAAATACTACCGGAGGCATCTTCGCTACAAGAGATGTTGGTAATGTTTTCGGTAATCATTAAGGGGTCTGGTTCAGAAACCCGGACGGACCGGACGTCCGTACAGCCACTAGCGTCGGTAGCCGTAACGGTGTATACACCGGGTGCAAGGTTGTCGCGGGTTTGGCCGGTTGGGCCATCGTTCCACTGGTAGGTGTACCCAGGTGATCCTCCACTGGTAGAAACAGCAATAGAGCCGTCGTTATCTCCGAAACAATCAATATTTACTCTTGTCAGAGAGATAATCAGTTCATCAGCCTCGTTGATGGTAAAGGAGGCAGTTTCTGTACAGTTATTCGCGTCGGTTACCGTTACGGTATACGTGCCGCCGTTGACATTGCTTAGGTCCTGAGCCGTACTCCCGTTGCTCCAGCGGATGGAGTAGCCAGGCGTGCCACCACTGATCGTTAGATCAACAGCACCGTCATTGTCACCGAAGCAAGTAACGTCGGTGGTTGTACCAGATATAATTAGTTCATTGGGTTCGGTAACCGTGTAGGATTCTACCAGTGTACATTCGTTGGCATCCGTTACCGTAACGGTGTAGGTACCAGCAGTGAGGTTGTTAAGCACACGGCTCGTAGCGCCGTTACTCCAAGCGTAGGAGTAAGCAGGTGTGCCGCCGGTAACCGTCAGTACGATGCTCCCGGAGGCGTCTCCGTTACAAAGAACATTGGTAATGCTTTCATTAACATTGAGCACATTGGGCTCATTGATCTGTACCGTAACATTGTCCGTACAGCCGTTGGCATCGGTAACCGTTACCCCGTAAGTTCCTGCGGCGAGGTTCGTCCGGTCTTCGGAGGTTACGCCGTCGTTCCAGCGGTAAGAATACCCTGGAGTTCCGCCGGTAGTTGTTACGTTTATCGCACCGTTATTGTCTCCATTACAAGCAATATTAGAAGGAGTTGCGGAGATGTTCAGCACCGGAGGAGCCCCAACCTGGACGTTGCCAGAAGCCTTACAGCCGTTGGCCTCCGTAACCGTAACGCCGTATACGCCTGGCGCAAGGCCAGAGATGGAAGCGGTCGTTGCACCGTTGCTCCATGCAAAAGCGTAGGGCATATCTCCCCCGCTCGCGGTAACCGTAGCGGTACCGTCGTTCACGTCCGAACAAGTAGTACTCGTGCTGGTAAGGTTAACACTAAGGTCAATTTGGCGGACCGTAGCAGTAGCTATTCCCGTACATCCGTTCACATCCGTAGCGGTAACGCTGAAGTTGCCCGGGCCGACGTTATTGATCGTAGGGCTGGTAGCCCCCGTATTCCAGACGTAGGTATACTGGCTTGTCGGTCCTGAAGCAGGAGCAACGGTCAGAGATCCAGTAGTGCCAGCACCACAAAGCAGCATGTTTCCGGTAATATTGATTTCTACTTCAGGAGACTCCGTGACGACGTAAGTATCGACTAAAGTACACTCGTTGGCATCCGTAACGGTAACCGAGTAAGTACCCGCGCCGACGGCGCCAATGCCCTGCCCGGTCTGGCCTCCGGGAGACCAGTTGTAAGAGTAAGGAGCTGTTCCTCCTTGTGGTGCGATGCGGATGAAGGCATCCACTACGCCGGGGCAGACAGTGTTGTCTCCAAAAATGTTTCCGGTGATCGGGTTAGGCTCAGAGATTACGGCGTTCGCAGTGGCAGTACAGCCTCTGGCATCCGTTAAGGTTACACCATAAACCCCGGGCGCAAGGCCAGTAATAGTCTGTGTGGTGGCTCCAGTCGTCCAAACATAAGAATAAGGCGCTACCCCTTCGGAAGGGTTGGCCGTGATGGCTCCGTCGTCAGAACCATTACACTGAGCGTCTATATCAACCAGGGTAACCGAGGGTGGGTTTTCCTCCACTGTGGTACAGGCGACGAATCCACATAAGTTGGCATCAACTACCGTAACGCAGTAGTCCCCAGACGGAACGCTGACGGCTCTTGTATTTGCTCCGGTAGACCAGTTATAAACGTAAGGCACCTGCCCTCCCTGCGGTTCAGCAGCGATTAAGAAGGGACCAGAACACTCCGTAGGAGTAGTGATCGTAGCCGTTACTCGTGTAGGTTCCGTCAACGTGACGGAACCCGACCCCGAAAGGCCGTTAGCATCGGTTACGGTAACACCATAAGGGCCTGCATTAAGGTTGGTGATCGTAGAGGTATTGCCTCCGTTGCTCCACTGATAAGTAAAGGGGGCAGTACCATTGGCTACTTGGGCAGTGGCCGAACCGTTGGCGAGCCCAAAACAAGTAATGTTATTTCCGGTGACAGAAATATTTAGCTGGGCGGCTAAGGAGCATGAGAATAAGGATAGCGCCAAAAACAGAGAGCAATGAAGACTCCTGCTGTAGAGTAAAGATATCGGCATAGTGAGGGAAATTATGATTTAAAGCTATTTGGGATAAAAATGAGGCCGTACGACTTTGGGGATCGCAGACTTAAAATCGGCCAAGCCCTCACGGGCAGGGCAATAAACATCTAGATTTTCCGCTTCCCGGTAAAAAAACACCGTTCACCCGTAAAATCTGTTTCTTTCGTAAATATTCCTCTTAGCTCTTTTTCCGGTCCCCTTTAAGGAGATTCGGTACACAAGATAGGTAATAGCTTGCATTGTAGACAAATTGATAACCGTCTGCCATATTCACAGACGTACAAAAAAAGAAAGGGTCACATTCAGCTCTTTGGCTGAATATGACCCTTTGGACAAATCGTAATCTCATGAAAATATTGCGAAAAAGGTGGGCTGAAGCCCATAATCTCTGTGGTAGTAGTCAAAAAACGAGGGGAGAAAACTTAGGGTAGTAAGTTGGCCGTTCCATTTGTCCGGGCCAACTTACTACCTTCGGCGAATCTCTGTGTAATTCCAAATTCCGAAGCGTTCTTCGGTATTTGCTTTCGTTTGACAATACAATTATCGGGCACAATCCTACTGAAAAAAAAGACACATTCGACTTATTGTGACAAAATAAAATATAAAAAAATAACACAAAAAACTAACTATCAGATAGTTACGATCTTTTTTTGTGAATTTATCAAAACCTATCAAGCTGAGCTTCCACGAAAAAAAAGTGCAGTTTGGTGCGCTTTCTATCCCAAAAGGTCAAACTTTAACATAAAAACTTCCTTCGCACCTGCGGCCGCGCCCTAAAAACACCAAATTTATAGTGACGAACTCTGTACTTTGCTTAAAACGGACTAGCGTAACGTTCGTCCGTCAGCATTGTCTCGTCCGTCAGCCCGTTTAGAAAGGCCAGCAAGGCTGCTTTCTCCCGTTCGTTGAGGGTGAAGCCCGTAATATTCGGGTCTTCATTTTCTACTCCGTGGCCTCCGGAGGCGTAATGATCCAGCACTTCTTCGAGGGTAGCGAAGCGCCCGTCGTGCATGTAAGGCGCGGTCAGGGCAATATTGCGGAGCGTCGGCGCACGGAATTTTCCGTTATCAAAACGATTCCCCGTCACGCCCCCACGCCCTTTATCCGTGAAGTCGTCCAGGCTAGCTACGTTGTCCAGTCCGTTGTTCTTAAACTTATTGTCTCCGAAAGACGGGCGGTTGTGGCAATGGCCGCAACCGGGGTGCAAAGTACCTACTGGAACATCTTCCACAAAGAACAGGCTGTCTCCCCCAAATTGTTCCTCTTCGGTCGGGAACTCAGTGTTCAGGTAAAAATAACGATCAAAATGGCTATCCGCCGAAATGATCGTGCGCTCAAACTGCGCAATCGCTTTAACGGTCATCTCCTGGGTGATCTGGTCCGTATTGTCGATTCCGAAGGCGGCCCGAAAGCGCTCCGGATAATCTCTATGCCTGCGCAAGCGCTCCAATACCCGGCCCCAGTCCTCGTCCATTTCCAGCATGTTTTCTACCGGGTGAATGGCCTGCTCCCAGAGCTGCGTCGAAGCGCCGTCCCAATTAAAGCCCTCTGCGTTGAAAGCCATGTTAACGATCGACATTGCACTGCGGGGAGACACCCGCCCATCAACGCCTACGGCAAGCGCCCGCCCATCGGTAAACGCTTTTTCCTGCAGGTGGCAATCGGCGCAGGCAAAAGAGCTGTCCCGGCCCATAATTTTATCATAGAACAAGCGGCGGCCAAGGGCAATACCTTCCACCGTCATCGGGTTGCTTTCGTCCACGATCGGCCTTGGCATAAAATTCGGAACCTCCAAGGTATAGGGAGTAGCCTCCGAAGGGCCGCTGATGGCCCTGCCCTCGCCTTCTTCCGGACATTCAAGGCAAACAACCGGCGGCGTATCGGGATCACAACTAGCGGCAACGAACAAAGTAAACAGTGCGGATAAGAGAATAAGTCGTTTCATGTAGCTAAGCGCTTTCTATTGACGGTAATCTGGGTTCATAACAAATGAACTGTCCGTAAGGGTGTGCAGAAAAGCCACCAATGCCTGTTCCTGGTCAGGGGAAAGACCAAGTTTAAAGATATTGGCGTTGCGGTTTTCGGCGTATTTGCCTCCGGAGTTGTAGTGGGCTACTACTTCTTCCAACGAGGTGAAGCGCCCATCGTGCATGTAGGGCCCGGTAAGGGCAACGTTGCGCAGCCCTGGTGTACGGAAGGTTCCGTTGTCGTAGACCGAGCCGGAAATGCGACCCCGGCCAACGTCCTTAAATTCTTCCAACGACTTCGCCTCGTCTAATCCGTTGTTGAAGAACCGCTGGTTGGTAAAGTGCGGCGGGATGTGGCAGTGGGCACATTCGCCGGTCGGCAAGCCGTGGAATTCGGGCTCAGGCTCATCGGCCAGGTCGAAAAAGATGGCGTGGCCCAGTTTTTCAGCCTCCGTGAAGGCAGCCTCGCCCCGCTGTACGCGGTCGTACTTGGCGTCCGACGAGATTAGTGACCGTTGAAACTGTGCGAGCGCTTTCCCGACGTGGTCCGGGGTAAGGTCGTGGGCTTCCGCCAAACCAAAAGCCCGTTTGAACGCGGGCATGTACTCAGCGTGCCGCCGCAACTTACTGATCAACAACGGCCAGCTTCCTCCCATTTCGTTGGGGTCGGCAACGGGGTGCAGGGCCTGGCTTTCGAGGTCGTTGGCCCGGCCATCCCAGAAGAGCGTTTGGTGGAGGTAGCCGATGTTGGCCAGGCCGGGGGCGTTGCGTTGGCCCGGGCGGCCGTTGATGCCGACGCTAAGGGTTCGGCCGTCCGCAAAGGCTAAATCCGGCAGGTGGCAACTACTGCAGCTGATGGTGCTATCGGCGGAGAGGATGGGATCGAAGAAGAGTCTTTTCCCGAGTACCAGCCCCTCCTTTGTGGTCGGGTTGTCTTCCGGGTAGAGGATTTTAGCAAAGCTATCGGGCTCGGGGATCGTCAGTAAAACGGGCGCAGCAGGCTCACAGGCGTACAGGGCTGCCAGTGCCCACAAACTTACCGTCCAAGTAGCCAGCCGCAGCATACACCTGTTGTTTACTGGATCGAGAGTTCGAACTGATCCGCCAGGCGGTTCCAGATATCGGTGCCGATGGCCTGGTTACCGCCGTGAACGCGCTGCTTCGTCGGATCGGCGATATCAAACGCAGTGGTTCCGTCGCTGAGGGCTTTCAGGACATCGGCGTTGATTACGATCTTCGGATCGTCGGTGCCGTCGATGGAAAAGTTGGCAGGAAAGGTAATTGTGGTGTAGAGGGCGTCACTTCCCAGATGGTACGTGAGGCCGGAGTCGAACGTTCCGTCGTTCTCCAGGTCGGCGTTTGCTTCAATTTTAGCAAAAACGTAGCGGGCGTTGGCGTTCCAGAACTCGTTTTCGTTCAGTACGTCATTGGCCGCGAAGTTGTTGGGGTCCTGAGCGTTCAACTCTGGTTTTACCCCCAGGCCGAAGCGTACGGCGGTGTAGTTACCAGAAGGAACATCGTAAGTCCGCTCTTCAATATTATCGGCGGTGGCATCGTCGTAGCGAATCAGTTCGATTTCAGAAAGGCTCACCTCATTGCCGTCGGCACCGATCAGTGTCAAATCGGAAACGTAGTACTGGAAGAGGGTAGCCTTCAGTTCCGCACCGGTTGGGTAGGCGTAGGTTGCGCTCTGGATGGCGAGGTCTTGAGCGTCGTACTGCGCACGGAACTCGATGGTGGTAGCAACATTTTCGGGGGCCATGAAGTCATCGTCGTCCTCACAAGCAAAGATGAACAAAACGGTGAGTAAAGCAAAAAGGCTTGCGTATTTCATTTGGTTTGGTTTTTTTAAGATACGAACTACCAGCAGATTCAGAACCAGTAGGCAACTAAGCTAAGGGGGCGCTGGCGCAGGTGCGATGTGGTGTTCAATTGAGGGGTTGGTCGAATAATAATCCACACTTCAATGACACCAAATTACTAACACTCCCCTACTTAAACGAATACATAGTTTTCAAGTTTTACAAAAGAATGAAATTAAGCATCATCGAACACCAGGTTTATAGCCCCCGTTATAATTCTCGTACGGATTCTTCCGCACTGCATTAAAACTATCAAATATGTCTACCCTCAACAAAAACCAACTCGACCAAGCACTCAAACAACTTACCTACGGCTTTTACATCCTCGCAACCCGTGCGGATTCCTCCGACTTGAAAACCCGCAGCGAAGACTGGGTAAGCGCCGGAACCGTAAGCTGGGCAACCCAGTGTAGTTTCGATCCGCCACTTATCGCCGTTGCCATCCAAAAAGACAGCAACCTGAACGAAACCATTCAAAAAAG
>CAYWMW010000002.1:0-17279 GCA_964458975.1 uncultured Lewinella sp.
GCCGAAATGGGGTTAAAAATTTCAAAGAGAAAACATCAGCTGCACACGAGGCCACGATTGTTGGCGTTAATCGCTTAAGGTACGACCGATGGGCCTAGGCCGGGAGGAGTATCACGCAACATCAAGACAGTAAGCCATACCATGTACAAATTCATCGCCGCACTATTCTTTCTGGTATTATTCTCCGCCTGCGGGCCAACGGTAATTTACGAGCAGGAGAAAGAACTGCCAGAAGCTGGCTGGGCGTATCAAGACAGTGCCCGGTACGATTTTACCATTCCCTCTACCGAGCAAGCCTATGATTTGGTGCTGAACCTCGAACACGGTACAGCCTTCCCGTACCAAAATTTCTACGTGAAATTGCACACGGGCTTCCCTTCCGGCAAGCGAACGTCCGAACAGGTCTCTCTGCAATTAGCGGGAGATTTCGGTGCCTGGTTAGGCGATTGCAGCGGGGAGGTATGCGATCAGCAGATTACTATTTTGCGCAACGCAAAGTTCGCGGAAACCGGTGCTTACTACCTTACGGTGGAGCAGTTTACGCGGCAGCCGGTTTTGGGCGCTATTGGCGCTGTCGGGCTCGCTGTAGTTGAGGTGGAGTAATTAGCATCTAGGTTTTAGCAATTAGAGCTGCGGCAAGTTGAAGCTAGGTAGCTCTAATTGCTGAACCCTAATTGCTAATTGCTAATCGCTCTCTCCTATCCCAGGTAACTCTGCAGCAAATGCTTATTCCGCGAGCGCCGCAGGCGTCGGATGGCCCGTTCTTTTATCTGGCGGACGCGCTCGCGGGTAAGGTCAAAGCGTTCCCCGATTTCTTCGAGGTTGAGTTGTTGCTCACCGTCGAGGCCGAAGTAAGCGGCCAGTACCATGCGTTCGCGGGGGGCGAGTAAGTTGAGGTTGGCGGTAATTTCCTTGGAGAGCGACTCGGACATGATCTTGAGGTCGGGGTTCGTCTCGTTGTCGGAGTGCAGGGTGTCCAGCATAGTGATGTCGGAATCGTCGCCGGCCACCGGCGCATCGAAAGATAGGTGGCGCATCCGGCCGCTGAGCGCCCGTTCGATGTCGCTCAAAGACACGTCCAGCAGATCGGCAAGTTCCTGTGGTTCCGGGTCCCGTTCAAATTCCTGCTGGAAGCTGGCGATGGCCTGGGTTACCTTGGTATAGCCGGCGGCTTTATTGTTGGGCATCCGGACCAAACGGCTGTACTCAACGATGGCCTGCATGATGCTTTGGCGAATCCACCATACGGCGTAGGAGATGAACTTGAAACCACGGGTTTCATCGAAGCGCTTGGCTGCTTTGATGAGACCTACGTTGCCTTCATTGATGAGGTCGGCAAGGCTTAAACCCTGGTTTTGGTATTGTTTTGCCACGGAGACGACAAAACGAAGATTCGCCTTCGTCAGCCGTTCTAAAGCAGCCTGATTGCCCTCCCGAATCTTAGCGGCCAGGCTTGCTTCGTCCTCCGGTGTCAACAGGTCGATCTTTCCGATGTCGGACAAATACTTCTCCAGCGCAATACTCTCGCGGGAAGTGATTTTATTACTGATCTTTAGTTGGCGCATGGGTTGGATCCTTTACAAAACTTATTAGTTCATTACTAAGATGACCTTAAGGTAGCAAAAGTTTCGCTAGGAGAGGGATTTAATAGAGTAGTAATGTAGTCTTGTGGTAATGTAGTCGCCGCCGCATGGCCATAAAAAAGGATGCTCGCACCACTTGCGGAGGTTTCACTTTTGAAGTTCAAGTCTGAATCTTCGGGGCGAAGCCGTACGAGCGGAGCGAGCATCCTTACTTTAAGTGCGGTAGCGACTACATTACCACATTACTACTTAAGTCCAAGTTTCTTCAGCGTAGGCGTATTCATGCCACCTATGGGGAGGCCATTGTCGCGTTGGTACTTAGCGAGGGCAGTTTTGGTCTTGGCGCCCATGATGCCGTCTGCAGTACCGGCGCTGTAACCGGCGCGGTTGAGGGCGCGCTGTACTTGCTGGATGGTGGCCGTGGAGCCTTTGCCGGGGCAAACTACTTCGACCCAGTCGCTGAAGTTACCCTTGCCGGTCATTTCCTGACGGGTGTAGCTGGTGGATTTAGCCGCTACGTTTTCGCGGCTTTTGCAGAGGCCATCGGCGGGGTCGTAGCGGTAGCCGGTCGGGCAACCTGCGGTGTAGTAGTTGGAAGGCATGCCGGAAGCAGCGGCATCAGACCCGGGGTTGGGGTTTACGGGAGCGTAGCCGCTGGGCTCAATGTTGCCCGCCCGATCGGGGCCGGAGCCAAGGGTATAAGGCAGAACGGAACCGGGGAGCTTACCGCCCGCACCGGGGTTGATCATGGTTGGGAGTGAGCTTACGGCGTTGGGGTCCGTACTGCCGCCTCCGTAGGTGGTTGGGGCCATGAATACGCCGCCGGGGACGATGTACTCTGCACCAGCAAGGCCGGTACGCACGCGGCGGGTGATGGTTTTGTACTCCGCCGGGACGAGCTCGTAGCGGGTGTAGGCCTCACGGGCAACTACGCGCTTAGTAACGGTCTCATACTTGGCTTCTACCTGACGGGTAACCACCTTCGCGGGGCTTACGAGGCGCTGCACTTTGACGTCGCGGAACTTCGCTTCAGAAGCACGTTCCGTGATGCTGGGGGTGCCAACCAGGATCTGGCGAGCGCCGTACACCGCAGGCTCGTAGCTAAGGCGAACGCAGTAGTCTTCACCACCCTGAGCAACGGCGGCTACGGTGTAACCAGCCGGGCAGGCTTCGGCGATGGATTTGTTGATGGTCTGCGTCTGAGCGGGTACTTCTACCTGGCAGAAAGAAACACAGTCGCCAGTTTCACACTCCACAGGTACCTGCTGAAAGGTCATGTAAGCGGGGCTGACTTCAACAGTTTCGACCTCGGTGCGGTACTTCCGGGGGATCCGGTCAAGCTTTACCCGGCTTTCGGTAGTGATGTAAGGGGCGATGGTACCTACTTGCATTTCCTGCAGTAAGCGCGCTCCTTCGGCGCGGGCCGCATCAATACCGTTGGCCTTGATGTAAGCGCTGCTGAAGGGGCTGTCGGCATTGTCCGGATTGAAGAGCTTCGCTACGTCGTTGTTGGTGTACAAAGACGGCGTAGCGTTCATTGGGCTGTTGGGGTTGTTGATGAAGCCACTTGGGTTGTTCGGGTTGAAGGGGTCGGTATTGTCGTTGATGCCCCTGCGGGTGTTGGGGTCCAGCACGTTGCCGTAGTTGGTGGAGTAAACGCCCGGCTTGGAGCCATCGCCTACGCCGTAGTAGAGGTTGGCGTTGGTTACGGTTTCGTAGGTGGGCTGGCCGACGCGGTATTCAGTGGCGCCTTCTTCTACCATTACGCGTTCGGTAACGGTTTCGAATCTGGCTGGTTCGACGATCATCTCCTCGTAAGCAGGAGCGACCAGAATGCGCTGTTCGGTGGTGGTGTATTCTGCGGGAACGTCTACCATACGGTAGCCAGCAGCTTTCACCATCACGCGCTCGGTGAAGGTTTCGTACTGTGGCTCAACAACGATCATGTGGTCGGATGCCCCGGAGGTACTGATGTTCTCCGTAACGGATTTGAACTGAGCGGGGATGTGGCATACAGCGTAGCACTTGCCTGCCACCTCCGGCGGGGAGCCAGCGGGAAGCGGTAAGGTACTTTGTGCAACAAGAAGGGAGGAGGCGCATGCCAGCAGGCAGGCCAAAAAAAGCTTGGTCATAATATAATGGATGTTCTGAAAGGTAAACTGTTCTCAAAAAAGCGCTTCGGGGTTTGCCGAAGTAGCAATCACGGCACCAAGGTAAAGGGGGTAAGGCAAAGATTTTAACATTTGAAAGGAAAAATTGTACTGTTCATCATTTTTTTAGGCATGTGGCGCTTTACGCAGGTACAATGTAAAGGTAACGGGGGGAGTTGTAAACGCTCCAAGGTTACGCAGCTTAAGTTCGAATTCAACCCGCTGCTTCAGCGAGACAGTTACTTCAACCGGTCTGTGTTTATTCCTTCGGTGAAAGTTGGGGTTTCGTTTACGCTCAATGAGCGGAAGTATCTGGAGGCGACCCGGACACGGAACTAGAATTAGCGTTTAGCACACTCTTAGCGCTAATCGCTTTAAGCTGATTGCTAGAAGTTAACGTTTTACGGCAGAACTGTCCAGTTGAAGCTCCGGTAGTTTATAGCTAACGTCGAAGTCGTCAAGTACGGCATCCAGGATGCGGTCTTCGCCTTCGGTGTACTTGTGCTTGAGTTTATGGCCATAGAGGCCCGCCAGGGTGGCCCAGTAGCGGGCGGTGAGGCCGCCGCGGAGGCCTTTGATCAGGTCGTAGGTAGGGATGTCGAGTTCGCGCTCAATCATGGCCATCAAGACTTTTCCCTGGGTTTTAGACATCTTTCTCAGTGGGGCTTCGAACTTCTCTTCCAGTTCTTTCTGAAGTTTTTTGTTGTAGCGTTTGCGCTCGCGTTTTTTCATGCTCTGGGTAATGTATTCCGTTTCGCGGAAGATGCGGACGGCATCGACGGCGTAGGGGTAGGCACGCTGGGCGTAGATGCGGTAGCGGCGGTACTGCTTGTATTCTTCTTCGGTGTTGAATACTTCGGGGCTGCTCACGGATACGTCGCCGAGTTGGGCTACGATGAGGGTGTCGCCGCAGTCGTCCACCATGTAGGGGTAGTATTTACCGTCTACCTTGGTGTAGCCGGTTTGCGCGGAGAGGGCCGGAGCGAGGGCGAGCAAGAGTAGGGGGAGTAGCCATACGAGAGAGCCCATTTGGGCGCGGCCGCGGGTGCAATGAAAGCTTTCGAGGAGCAAAGTTGGGGAAGTACGCATAAGGAGCGGAGAACGGTTGTTACCTAAAGGTAAATGCTTTTACCAGGGGCTTAGGTGTGATTGAGGTGTTAAAGTTTGTACAGGAGCTTACAGAAGGTGAGCTATTCGGCCACCAGCTTTTCGTTGATGAAGGCGCGCATGGCGTAAAGAATTAGTGTAGTAATGTGGTAGTGTAGTCGCTACCGCATATTGTAGGAGGCAAGGTGTTACAGATGGCAAAGCACCACAGGCCGAACCTCCGAAGAAAGGCCTGTGTTCTATCGCACTAACATACTACATAAAGCTGGAATGTAGTAGGAAGGACGGACGAGGATACGCTATTTATAGCTCGTGAAAACGTCCGCTACTTCGTGCGGTAGCGACCACATTACTAAATTACTACCGTACTACTTCGCCGTCATAGCAGCCTGAAGCTTCTTACCTTCCTCAATCTGTTCTTTCGTGTTGCGGAGAGGAGCTCCTACCTTATTCAGCTCTACAAGGAAGGCATCACGGATGAGTTCAAACTCGGGCAGGAGGCTGTCCGGCATATTCTTGGCCGGTGGGAAGCGCAGTTTGGTATGGTCGATCTGGCGGCCATCTTTCCAAAAGCGGTAGCAGACGTGCGGGCCGGTAGCCAAACCGGTAGAGCCAACGTAGCCGATGGTTTCGCCCTGGCGGACGCGGGTACCGACGGACTGGCCACTCTCGAACTTCTGCATGTGCAGGTACTGAGTGGTGTACTGTTTACTGTGGCGAACTTTGACGAAGTTGCCGTTGCCCCCCCGGCGGCCGCGCTCCACGATGACGCCATCGGCAGTAGCCAGAATAGGGGTGCCCCGGGCGGCCGCATAATCGGTGCCCAGGTGTGGTTTGATGCGCTTTTGTACCGGGTGAAAGCGGCGCAGGTTGAAGGCCGAGCTCATCCGGCTGAAGCGAACGGGAGACTTCAGGAAAGTACTCTTCATCGGCTCGCCGTTGAGGCCGAAGTAGCCCTGGTAGGTAGAATCGGGCGAGCAGTACCAGAAGGCGTAGATGTCGTCTCCTCCGGTGGAGTAGCGAGCGGCTTTCACCATACCGGGGGCGGCGTCTTCGCCTTCAACAAATTTCTTTTCATAGACGAGTTGGAAGGCATCGTTGGGTTGTACGTGGTAGAAATCTACGGACCACTGCAGGGCGTCTTCCATCCGGTCGGTGAGGGCGGAGCTGAGGCCAGCGCCGGTCATTGCGTTCCAGAGGTTGGACTCAATCTCGCCAGCGGCGAGGGCGATTTCGGTTTTCACCGGAAGTTCGGTGCGTTCACTGCGGTCTCCGCCCCGGAGGTCCAGGCGGACGTATTCGTAGATGGAAGGTTGGTAGGCGAGAAAGTCGGGGCCTTCAGTGTCTGCATCATCGATGATGGTGTAGGTGCGGCCCGCGCGGAGATCGCGTACATCGAGCAGGGCGTTGAAGGTATTCGCCGCGTCGAAGGTTTGCTGGTTGTCAAGGCCCTGCGCCAGGAGGATGTCGGAGAGGGTTTGCCCTTCCCGGATGGTGTCTACGCGTTGGGTAACAGTATCAACGGCCAGGCCGAAGCGGAGGGTAGGGGATACGATGGGGAAGGCATTTGCCGTAAGCGCCAGAGGGGCGGGGGGCGGAGCAACACCTACCAGAGAGTAGACGATAGCTGCGCAGACAAAGAGGCAAAGTGCGGAAACCAAAGCTACCCGAGGAAGGCGCCGGTTCCGCGTTCGATGCGGTAAATTCACGTTTTTTGTTTTAATCCTGACCGTGTCCGGAATAGCCGGAGGGTCGTTAGCTCTTTTTTCGAACCTAGTGTTCGTTCAGGGGACAAATATAGGGTACTTATGGCATAGTTTCAGGGAGGCAGGTTACAAGTTGCAGGTTGCAGGGAAGAGGCGTGCCATCATGACGGCTTAGTTATGGGTACAAGCCACTAGCTAATCCAATAATCACTTTATTACTTTTTCGGTTGTATTTCCTGTTTTCCGATGGGGCGGCGAAGCGATAGCCAGCCGGCCCATCGGAAAACAGGAAATACAACCAACTCCATAAATACAAAACATCTATATTTGTAAGAACGTTAGATACCAAATACAAACCAACTTTATAGTTTGACGCGTCCTAAGTTGTCAGACTATACGCTACCAAAACGTATCCCAAAATGAAAAATCTTCTTACCCTGACTGTGGCCATGCTGCTGTCCGTTAGCTCGTTGCAAGCCGAGCAAATCTTTATCTTGTTTGACGGCTCCTGCGGAGACCGCGTAAAATACGAGCAGGCCGTTGCGCAGCAGCCACGCATGGATTACTACGCTTACCACTTCTCCTTTCAGGGCGGAGACCGGCTGCTTCTGGAGACCGGTGCAGAGGGTGCTACGGTGCAAAACTTCCTTCCTCAGGGGTACCTGTACTGCGGTGATCCACGGCTGAACCTGGAGTTGGCCAACCGCGTAAACGGGGGCGTAGATAAGGTTTTCATCCTGCTGCCTACGGCCAACAACCAATACATCATCCAGCCGGTGGTCATGGCTTCGGTTATGCAGCGCCGTGGTGCTTCGTTCTCTTACTTTAGCCCCTTAACCGGCTTTGAGTTTGATACGGAAAATGGCATCATCGGTGAAAACCTGGCGGTGAACAACGAAGGGGCGAAGGTTTACTTTGAAGGCCGGGAGACGAGCCCCTGCGCTGGCTACTTCCTGTTTCGTCAGCTTAAGGTTGGTGGTTCTTACCCCGTGATTGATTACAAAATTTCTCCGGAGATAGGCGTTTACGAGCGCCGCCTTGGCAGCGATGGTGTTAGCAATACCGGTGGCATCATTGTGGCCCGTGAGGTAAACGGTTTGCCGCTGGCGAACTACCTGAGCAGCATCTGCACTTCCGTTACGGCGGCAGCACAGAACGGTGGCAACGCTCCGGCTCCGGCTCCTTCCTACGGAGCTGCCCAGCCCGAAGCTTACGGTACGCAGCAGCCAGCTCCGCAGCAACCTTATTATACACAGCCGCAGCAGCAAGAGATTCCTCAACCGGAATCTGTCGTTTATGCGCAGGCCAATCCGCAGGCACCGGCTCAGGTAACGACCCTGAACCATACCGTAGCCAAAGGCGAAACGCTCTACTCCGTTTCCCGGAAGTACGGTACTACGGTGGATGCGATCAAGGGGGCGAACAGACTGAATAGTAATACGCTCTTCCCCGGTCAGCAGCTGGCGATTACGACAACGACGACTTCGTCGGCCAATGCAGTCGCTTTGGCCCCTGGCAGTACGGTGCCGACGGTGCCTTACAACGCTGGTTCGGTGGCCAACTCGAACCCCGGCGCAGCGCAGCCTACGCCCTACGGGACGACGGCCGCTCCGCAAGCTTACAACGCGCCGCAGGCTTCCCGCAGCGGGCAGGCAGCCGTCTACGGCGAAGACACCCACATGGTACAGCCCGGAGAGACGGTGGCCAGCATTGCCCTGCGCTACGGTTACACTTCGGCTAAGTTCCGGGAGATGAACGAGCTTGGCCCGAAGGAGGTCGTGCGCATCGGTCAGCAGCTAAAGACGACAAACTGTAACTGCCCGGTACCCGAGCCTGCTCCGGCTCCCGAGGCTTACGGCCAGCCCGCTGCCGCACCGCAATCTTACGGCCAGCCAGCGGCAACGCCCCAGGCTTACGGCCAGCCAGCCCCCGCACCCCAGGCCTACGGCAACCAATCTGCTGGTAACCAGCCTGCCACCGAGGCTTACCGGACTCCGCAGGGCTACCAGGCTCCTCAGGCAGCACCCGTTCCCGCAACGACTACACCGCAGGCTCCGGCACCAACTACGATTACGAACAACCCTAACTTCGGTCAGGTAATACCGAACGCTTCCGCGCCGCCGAGCTCCACCATGGGGCAGCTGGAAGCGCGGGGCAATGCGCCAGCAGCTCAGCCGACTACGAACCCTGCTACTTACAACGCTTACCCGGCACCTGCGTCCGCGCCAAATCAGTACCAGGCGCCTAACCCGGCACCCACCCAGTACCAGTCGCCCAACCCAGTTCCCAATGCCTACGGTACGCCGGTTGGGGTGAATACGCAGCCAGCAGCACAGCCCAACAACCGGGCTTTCCACCTCGTGCAGGAAGGAGAGAGCCTGTATTCTATCTCCCGCCGCTACGGAATTACTACGGACCAGCTGCGGGCGCTGAACAGGCTGGATGGCGGCAGTGTCATCGTCCCCTTCCAGAAGCTCTACGTAAACTAGGGGCATCGTTGGGTTTCTTGTTGTGGGCGGCGGTCCTCAGTCGCTTCGCTTCCTACGGGCCGCCGCCCCCAACAAGAAAACCAACGATCTCACGGCAATTCTAAACCGCTTCAATAAGTGTAATTCGCCGAAAAAACGGTTTGCTACGATAAACAAACGGCGAGGTCCATACGGGCTTCGCCGTCTATCGTTACCTTTGCAACTGACTAACCCTGGGGCGCGGCCCCTCTTTGATTTATGACCACCCTACTTTTATTCGCTTTTTTCTCCATCGCTTTCTCCTTCATGTGCTCGATTTGGGAGGCGGTGCTGTTGTCCATTTCTCCTTCTTACGTTCAAATGAAGGTTGCGGAAGGCGGCACAACCGGCGAGTTACTGCAAAAATTCAAGAAAGATGTGAACGCGCCGCTGACGGCGATTTTATCTTTAAATACCGTAGCACACACCGTTGGTGCAATTCTGGTGGGGGCGAGTACCGGCGCGGCTTTTGGCGAGGGTGGTTTCACGATTCCCGGCATCGAGTACGTTGTAAGCTACGAGGTACTGGTGAGTGTGGTGATGACGCTTGCGATCCTGATCCTGTCGGAGATCATCCCGAAAAACCTGGGCGCTACGTACTGGAAACAACTGGCCCCCTTTACCGTGAAGGCACTCAACGTGCTGGTGATGATTTTTACCTGGACGGGCTTCATCTGGGTGTCGGACAAGATCAAAAAAATGCTGTTGCGCGGTGATGACCCGCACGGGACGGCCCTGAGCCGCACGGAGTTCATCGCGATGGCGGAAGCCGGTACGGAATCCGGCGAACTCAAGGTAGAAGAAGGCCGGATACTGAAGAACCTGATGGCCTTTGAGTCCTTAACGGTACACGACGTGATGACGCCCCGAACCGTAGTGATCGGTGCGCGTAAGACCATGACGATCAGTGACTTTTATGAAAAATTTGACGATAGCCCTTTCAGTCGCTACCCCGTTTTCGGGGAGACGCGTGACCAGGTAGAGGGTTACGTACTGAAAGACCAGGTGTATAAAGCGATCATTAAAGACGGCGGCCGCGATTCCATCACTACGCTGATGCGCGATCTGGTGCCGGTGCCGGAAAGTACTTCCTTGCACAAGCTGATTGACCTGATGCTGGAGCGCCGCGAACCCATCGCGATGGTGGTAGACGAGTTTGGCGGCCTGGAAGGCCTCGTGACGATGGAGGACGCCATGGAAACCCTTCTCGGCCTGGAGATCATGGACGAGATGGACACCAGTAAGGACATGCAGGACCTCGCCCGCCGCCGCTGGCGGAAGCGCGCCGAGGCCATGGGCCTGGACCTGACCGAGATGGAAGGCGCGACGATCGATGCCGTGGTGGACGGAAAGGTGACCGAGGCCATGAACGATGCCGTGCAGGACGCGGTGAAGGAGGCCGTGAAAAAGGATGCTTCCGGATCGTAAAATCGTCAGTTATCGGTTGCCGGTTATCCGTTGTCCGTTGTCCGTTGTCTGTTATCGGTTGTAGGTTTGAGGGCGCAAACGCAGGTGCGATGAAAGTTTTTGGAGATTGTCTCTCCGTTAACTCGTCGGCCGAGGCGGGCGTTAGCCCTGGCTCGCCCGCCGAGTGGGTTTGAAGCAACAGACAACTGCCAACCGACAACCGAAATGCCCCAAGTCTCCCACCGTTCTGATACCGTCCCTTTGTCTCCCTTCCGGAAGCTGATTCCGCTGGCGGATAAGGCTAAAGCTGCTGGCCGTCACGTTTACCACCTCAATATTGGCCAGCCCGACATCAAGACCCACCCGCAGGCGGTGGAGCAATTCCGCAAGCTTGATTGGGACGTACTGGAGTACAGCCCCAGCAACGGCATCGCCAGCTACCGCGAGGCGCTGACCGATTACTACGCCCGCTTCAACGTGGACCTCTCTGCGGAGAACATCCTGGTGACCACCGGAGGCTCGGAGGCGATCCTGTTCTTCATGCTCGCTTGTCTGGACCCCGGGGATGAGATCATCGTGCCCGAGCCTTTCTACGCCAACTACAACGGTTACGCGCATATTGCTGACGTCCGGGTGGTCGCGATCACGAGCCACATCGAGGATGGGTTCAGCCTGCCCAGCCCGGAGGCTTTTGCCAACAAAATTACCCGGCGTACACGGGCCATCATCATCACCAGCCCTAATAATCCGACCGGTGCTTGCTACACGGATGCGGAGATGGAGAGCCTGGCGCAAATCGTGAAGGACAACGACCTCTTCCTCTGCGCCGACGAAGTCTACCGTGAGTTTGCTTACGAGACGCCATTACAGTCTGTACTCCAGCTGCCCGGTTTGGAGGAGCACGCTATTGTGATCGATTCGGTCTCGAAGCGGTACAGTGCTACGGGCGCGCGGGTGGGGGCGCTGGTCTGTCGTAATCCGGCGATTCTGGCCGGGGTAGACCGCTTTGCCAAGCTCCGCCTCAGCCCTCCCGGCCTGGGGCAGATGCTTTCGGAGTGTTTGCTTCGGGACGATACGGATTACCTGGCCAGCGTCAAGGAGGACTATCAGGCGCGGCGGGATACGGTGTACCGGCGGTTGCAGGCGATGCCCGGGGTGTTTAGTTACCGCCCCGGAGGTGCTTTCTATTGCTTCGCTCGTTTTCCGATTACGGACAGTGAAGACTTCTGCCGCTGGCTGCTCGAAGACTTTGAACATGAGGGCGCAACGGTGATGCTTGCACCAGGACCCGGTTTCTACGCTACGCCCGGCCTCGGGCGGGATGAGTGCCGGATTGCTTACGTGCTGAAGGTGAAGGATTTGGAGAGGGCTATGGATTGTTTGGAGCGGGCTTTGGAGGTTTATCCGGGGCGGGTGGGGTAGTGGAGTACACTGTTGTACGTAGCACCGCTTCGCGTTGCCGCTCTTTGTGCGGGAGAGGCTGTGACCCGAGACTGCGCTTTGCTACGTCTTGGGTTACTAATGTTGAATCCTAGGCTGTCTAATTAGTCGTGTTCGGCCCGTGGTAACCTCACCCCAACCCCTCTCCAACAGGCTTCGCCTCAGGCTCAGCGGAGAGGGGCTATTAAGAAGAAAACGCTTTGCGTTTTGAGCGTAAGAACCAGCTATGGGTTAGGACCGTCAGATTAGACAGCCTATGTTGGATCCTTACGGGATTCCTCGTCCGCCATAACCCTATTTGACAGCTCCGGAAGAGAGGTGCTGCGTAAGGAGCAGGGCCTTGGTATCATAGATGTTGAAGGCTTGCCCGCTGGATTTTACAACTTACTTATTCGGTTAAGAAACGGTAGACAGCTTAACAAGAAAATAATTATTCGGTAGAGAGAAACCCTGTAACCAAATCTTTGCACCTGCGGCCGCGCCCAAAAAATTACTGCGCTAAAAGCACACGAATACGGTCTTCAATGACCTCATCCACCCAGCGTTGGTACTGCTTCCCGCTGGGGTGCAAATTGTCTGACGCGACGAGGGCGGGGTCGGTGCCGCCTTCCTGAGAGATGGGGGTGATATTGAGAAATGGAAGGCCATAGCGCTCCGTAATTTCCCGGCAGGCTTCGTTGAATTGCCGGACGCCCTCGGAGATGTCCGGGTTGCCATTGCCGAAGCCAGTAAAGGCATAATCTGGGATGGAAACGACGAAAACTTTGCTGCGGTCGTCGCCTGCGAAAGCGATTGCGCGGTTGAGGAGTTGCTCGAACTCGGTGCGGTACTGCGCCAGGGGTAAGCCCTGGAACTGGTTGTTCACCCCGATCAGGAGGGATACCATACCGTAGGTCTCCTGCAGGTCATCGCGGGCGTTGATGCCGCTGATCAGGTTGCGGGTGGTCCAGCCATTGACGGCAATGATGTCGGGTTCGGTACTGTAGGCCTGGCCGTTAGTGTCCGGTTCGGCGAGGGCGTTGGCCAGGAGGGTTGGCCAACGTTCCGCCGCAGTTACGGCGGTGCCGATGGTGTAGCTATCCCCGAGGGCTAGGTAGGTGATGGTGTCGGTTGTTGTAGTTGGCGTGGGGTTCATGTTTTCCGTAGGCATAAAATCATCATCGTCGTAGCAAGCGAAGATAAGCAGGGGCAGGCAGAGAAGGAGGAGATATGGTTTCATCTGTGAGATTTTCAGAACGGGTAACGGAGCGGAACAGATTGTGGTTCGGGCTATTGCTTTTATAGTACACTCGGTCACTTCAGGTGATTTTCAAAATTGTGGCAAGTTGAGCTTTGATTCCGCTTCGCCCCTGACCAGAAGTGACCGAGCGGCCCGCTTCGACGAAAATTGTCGCAACGGAAATTTCACCTCTGGTAGCCGAGGCTACTATATCAAGGCTGTGATTTGGTAGCTTTGTGTCGGGTAGCCGATGCTTGAGCTTGAAACTACCGTTGTTCCCGTTTGTTTACCGGGTGTCTTTTGCGTTAAGGAACGCCGTGAGAATAGAGTGAAAAAGATTGGTTATGACTTATTACTGGGACATTGTTGTTCGTGCGTATTCCGACTACGCCAGTTACTTGTGGCAGGATATTCTGAACCCAAAGTGGTCGTCGTATTTTTATGCACTCATCTTTGTGTCGCTGGTGTTTTTTGTGCTCGAAGTAGTGTTGCCCTGGCGGCGGAAACAGGCCGTTTTTCGGAAAGACTTTTTTCTGGACCTGTTTTATATGTTCTTCAACTTCTTCCTGTTTTCGTTGGTGGTATATAATGCTGCTTCCAGTGTGGTGGTGGACGTGATCAACAACGGCATAAGCTGGATTACCGGAGGGTTTGACCTGCAAGCTAGTAACCCGATGCGCCTGTGGCCACTGTGGGCGGTGCTGCTTTTTGGCTTTTTGGTTCGCGATTTTATCCAGTGGTGGGTACACCGATTGCTGCACCGGTCAGACTTCCTTTGGCGGTTTCATCAGGTACACCATTCGGTGCAAGAGATGGGGTTTGCGGCGCATTTGCGGTACCACTGGATGGAGACAATTGTGTACCGGACGGTGGAGTATTTACCCCTGGCGCTGCTGGGTATCGGGCTGTACGATTTCTTTATCATCCACCTGTTTAGTCTGGCCTGGGGGCACTATAACCACGCGAATATTCGTCTGCCGTCTTGGCTGACGGGCGGTATTGTTGGCGGGCTGGTTGGTCTGGCGATCGGGAGTGGAAGCTTTGATTTTAGTTTGGTGGGAGAGGCTTCCTGGATCACTAGTGCTGGGGGCGGCTTACTGGGCTTCGGCTTTGGTGCTTTGGTGTTGCGTTACGTGATGACCTATGTTTTCAACAGTCCGGAGATGCACCTCTGGCATCACGCTAAGGCGCTGCCGGAGGAGCGGCGCTTTGGGGTGAACTTCGGCCTTACGCTGGCTATTTGGGACTATGTATTCGGGACTAACTATCAGCCGTATAATGATCCGGAGCTGGCGCTGGGGTTTGAAGGGGTGGAGGAGTTTCCGGAGGGTTTTTTGGGGCAGGTTGGTGGGGTGCCGCCTTTGGGGGGAGGGTAGGTGGTGGACTATTATCCTAGTCTAATAGTCCGGTCCAGTTCGAATATCCTAGTCTATTAGTCTGGTCCAGTTCGAATAAACTGGTCTAATAGTCCGGTGGAGTTCGAATATCCTAGTCTATTAGTCCGAGCCCAGTTCGAATAAACTGGTCTAATAGCACAACTCAAACACCATCATCAACCTCCCCAACCTCCCCAACCTCCCGACGAGCCAACTGTCGGTACCTCGGCCTGGGCTTTATCCGCCGACTCATCGCATGAAGAAAGGAAACATACTTAGCCCGGTCCAGGCTATACCCAGCTAAGTTATTGGCCATAGTTGCCCGTTGCAAAAGTTGACAGTTTTCCAAAATCCGCAGATGGAAATTAACGGTCGATTTGGATAAAGGAGTGATGCTGCGGATGTCATTATAGCTTAAAACTTCATCCTCCAGTAGTGCATGGATGATGTTTGACCGGGCCGCGTGCCCAATCGCTTTACCAAACGTTCCGATGGTTACGTCGTCGTCGTCAAAAAGGTATTCTTTAGCTACTGCCATAATAAGAGGTGTTTGTTGCGTGTAAATATAGGCTTAAAATTAATAAAACACAAATTGTTTATTTTTAAATACTTAGTTTCGTTTCAAAACTAAGTGTAATGCCCTCCATCAAACCACCAAGCCCCTTAACCCGAAACCTCAAAACCAACAAGACCATTTTCCTCGCCGGCTCTATAGACAACGGCGCAGCCGAAAACTGGCAGAAAAGGGTAGAGTGTTATTTCGAGGACCGCCCCGAAGTGCTACTGCTAAACCCCCGCCGCAACGATTGGAACTCCAGCTGGAAGCAAGACATCACCGACCCCCATTTTTTTCAGCAGGTGACCTGGGAACTCAACGGCCTCGACCGGGCCGACCACATCATTCTCTACTTCGCGCCCGGCAGTAAGGCCCCAATTTCACTGCTGGAACTTGGCCTCTACGCCCACTCGGGCAAGATGGCCATCTGCTGCCCTTCGGAATTCTGGCGGCGCGGAAACGTGGAGATCGTAGCGGAGCGCTTCAACATCCCGTTTTACGAAGACTTGACCGACTTATTGGAAAGCGAGTTCTGTCCGGCTTAACTTTGCGTAAAATCCCCCGCATTGCTCCTCATCCCCCGCCTCTTACTTTGCGCCCTCATCCCCTTACTCTGCACCTGCGACCGCGCCCGAAAAACGCTCTTCGCCGAACGTACAGATACCGGCGTAACCAGCACGAACCAGCTAAGGGAAACGGAGCAATTCAACATCGTTGAGTAACGGTGGTTTTCGCGTTCCTAAGGCAGTTTCTAAGCCTATTAATTTAAAATTCAGCTCAGCTGTAAATAGTGCTAAGAGGAATATGTATACCAAGGGTATCGAATGGTGCTACATCACTCAATTTTGTATAAGAGCGCATCAACCAGGCATTTTCTTTGGTACGGCTGAAAATATCTACTCGGAGACTTCGGCTATCAATCAGGATGTATTCTTTCAAAGACGGCAACTGCCAGTAGTTATGAAATTTTTCGCCTCGATCACGAACCTCAGTGCTCTTTGACAGTACTTCAATAACAACTGAAGGGTTGATTAACTTGGTCTCATTATCGTCCTCGAACTGGTCTTCTTCTTCACAGACAAACACTAAGTCCGGGAAATAATAACTTTTTGCCGATTGCACAGAAACAGCCATGTCGCTGCCAAGGGAACGACATTCTTCAAGCTTAGACCAAAGAAAACCGGATGTATCCTCTTTTATCCGATTATGCTGAGCGGTAGCCCCCGATAGCTCAATGATTACGCCATTGATGTATTCTAGTTTATGCTGACTGGTTTCTAAAAGAGCATAATACTCTTCTAAGTTATAGTCTCCGCGATCAAGTTTGAGTGCGCCCATACTGGTAAAGATAAAGTCTGGCGTATTAACGCACCAGCCCCCGCAACCTTTGCACCTCCCGTTCTTCCCCTCGCAGCTTCCGCCCGCTGCCTAGTGGAACGGTGAGCCCGGCGGCCATCATCCCGTCGGGTTGAACAACGGGGCCGAGCTTTATGCTCAGGTCATCCGAAATATCGAACTCCTGTAAATGCGCATCGGTGTAAGCCTCTACGGCCTGTAGCAAATAGACCACGAAAATACCGATGTAAGCCGTCTGTCGGGCGCGGTCCGCATTCGCCCGTGCTGTAAACAGTGCGCTGTCGCTCACCCGGTCAACCGGGAAGGCATCCTCGATGATTACGCAGCCTTCTTCCTGGCTCACGCATCTGTTTTCAAGTGCCGTAGTGAAACGCCGGTAGCTCGTTTGGTTAAAATCAGCGTAGGCTACCATGCCGAGTAGGCCGCCGTATACCAGCGGAACCTTCCACCAACGTTTATTGTAGACTTGCCCGCCGCCAGGAATGGCAGCCCAAAGCAGCGCGTTTCGTGGGTTTCTTCTTATTTCTTTCAGTGTAGGCAGGGTATCCAAAGCTACAACAGCAGCAGTGTCAATCTCTACCGGTTCGGTAGTTTGTGCGGGCGCGGCCGCAGGTGCCAGGAACAGGATGAGGAGCAAGGTAATTAGCACGCTCTCCCGCCGCAAAGCGAGTCTTCTTAAACCTCGATGTCGATCTATATCAGTCATGTAATGAAAAAGACGGTCTCTGAAGTGAAAACGTGGGCTACACCCTCAAGCATTAACGCTCCTGTAACATTGGTTACTAGTCCAGATTTCTGTTTGGTTTTTCTAGTCGGGGGGGGGGGGGGGGCGGGGGCCGGGGGGGGGGCCCCCGCGACGCAAGGGGGGGGGG
>CAYWMW010000002.1:17289-33499 GCA_964458975.1 uncultured Lewinella sp.
CCCCCCATATTCCGCTTCGCCCCCCCCCGCGGGGGCGGCCCCCCCCCCCCCCCCCCGACTAGAAAAACCAAACAGAAATCTGGACTGTACCCCTACTGTTCGATGTATTTGTAGAAGCTTTCGAGTTCCTCCTGGTTAGCAAACTTAATCGTGATGCTCCCAGATTTAGCGCTCTTGCCGTCCAACTTCACTTGCACCTGCTTCGTGCCAAAAAAGTCCTGAAAAGCCACCTTAACGGTCTTCAAATCATCGTTCTCCGGCTGGCGGACGGGGCCAGCCTTTTTCTTCTTCTTATAGCTTTTGGCCTCTTCTTCAATCTGGCGAACGCTCCAGTCTTTGCCCTTCGTCAGGATTTCGTTGAGGAACATCTCCTGCAAGCCAATATCCTTGATGCCCCGGAAGGTCTTAGCCGCCCCGATGCTGATCTTCTTCTCCCGGATAGCCTGCTGCACCTTCGGCGAAGTGTTCAGAATGCCAAGATAATTCGCCACCGTAGGCCGGCCTTTACCAACACGTTGCGCAAGCTGCTCCTGCGTCATGCTGTAATCTTCCGCCAAACGGTAGTAAGAGTAGGCAACCTCCATCGGGTTCAGGTCTTCCCGCTGGATGTTCTCGATCAGCGCCATTTCCAGCAACTCCTGATCGTTGGGCGTCCGGATGAAAGCCGGAACCTCTTTTAGGCCCGCCAGCTGGCTAGCCCGGAAGCGCCGCTCTCCGCTAATGATCTGGTAAGTACCATCTCCCATATGCCGAACGGTCATCGGCTGAATGATTCCGTGGACCTTGATGGAGTCAGACAGCTCTTTAAGTGGCTCTTCCTCAAACTCCTTCCGGGGCTGGTCCGGGTTGGCGTGGATCTTACCAACGGGAAGAAAAGCAAAGTTCTTACTCAGCGCGGCAATGGTCTCCTGCGGAGCGTCCACGATGGCTTTGTCCAGGTTCTTTTCCTCCTTGCTGTCCAGCCGCTTACCGCCAAAGAGCGCGTCGAGGCCGGAGCCGAGTTTAGCTTTACTTGCTTTCTTAGGAAGGGGTCTTGCCTTAGCCATAGGGTCTGTATATTTTTGATGGGCCGGCAAAGATAACGAACAAGGTGAAAGGAAAAACACCTTCCGCCGTAACGTTTTCAAAACACCGAGTATAAAGCCCCGAGAGCAATACCCAAGGGGTATTCGTAGGGCCGCTTCCGGGATGTATATTTTTCTGGAGGTGGTCTTTTTTAGATTGATAGATTGATAGTTTAGTAGATTTATAGCGCTACCGCAAGTACCGTTCGCGTCCGCTGCGCTTGCTCACCATCAGCGAACAAGCGCAGCGCTGTGAGTGGAAACAACGGAGCCCTATCACCTCGAAGAAGCCGCGTAGCGAATCTATCACACTATCAATCTACCTTAAACACTACCGTACAAAGCGGCGGCACCGTAAGCTCAATATGGTACGGCCGTCCGTTCCACTCCGCCGCAACGGCTTTTAGGGTCTTGATTTCGTAATTCCCTGTTCCGCCGTACTGAGCATCGTCGCTGTTCAGGACGACGGTATACTTGCCCTTGTACGGAACACCAACCCGGTAATGGTTCCGTACCGCAGGGGTGAGGTTGTTAATAACGACCACCACATCTTTCTCAGCCTTGCCTCGGCGGAGGTAGGTAAGAATGCTGTTTTGGTGGTCCCCCAGGTCAATCCACTCAAAGCCTTTGGGGTTATAAGCTTGCTCGTAGAGGGCGGTGGTCGTCTTGTAGAGCTTGTTCAGGTCGGCGAAGTACTTGCTCAGGGTTTTGTGCGGAGCGTACTGGGTCAGGCTCCAGTCCAGCCCGCGCTCAATGCTCCACTCGGAGGTTTGGCCAAACTCTCCGCCCATGAACATGAGCTTACTGCCGGGGTGGGTGTACATGTAGCCGTACATCGCCCGGAGGTTGGCGAAGCGTTGCCAGTCGTCTCCCGGCATCCGGTCGATGAGAGGGCCTTTGCCGTGTACGACTTCATCATGACTAAGCGGCAGCATGAAGTTCTCCGTGAAGGCGTAGACGAGGCTGAAGGTCAATTCTCCGTGGTGGTAGCTGCGGTGGATGGGGTCGTTCTTGAAGTAGTCCAGCGTATCGTGCATCCAGCCCATCATCCACTTCTGGCCGAAGCCTAGGCCGCCGACGTAGGTAGGGCGGGAGACACCGGTGAAACTGGTGGATTCCTCCGCAATCGTCATCGTATCCGGGTATTCCCGGAATACCGCTTCGTTGAACTCACGCAGGAAGGCAATCGCTTCCAGGTTTTCGTTTCCACCGTAAACGTTAGGAATCCATTCTCCCTCTTCCCGGCTGTAATCCAGGTAGAGCATCGAGGCAACGGCGTCTACGCGCAAGCCGTCTACGTGGTAACGGTCTAACCAGAACAAAGCATTGCTGATGAGAAAAGAACGTACTTCATTACGACCGTAGTTGAAGATGGCGCTCTTCCAGTCCGGGTGGAAACCCAAACGCGGGTCTTCGTGGTCATAAAGGTGCGTACCGTCGAAGTCCGCCAGGCCGTGGGCATCAGTCGGGAAGTGGCTCGGCACCCAGTCCAGAATTACCCCGATACCCGCTTTATGCAGCTCTTGCACCAGGTACATGAAGTCCTGCGGCCCACCGAACCGGCTCGATGGCGCAAAGTAACCAGTGATCTGGTAACCCCAACTCGGAAAGTACGGGTGCTCCATCACGGGCAGGAACTCCACGTGGGTGAAATTCATTTCTTGCAGGTATTCTACCAGGTCAACCGCCAGTTCCCGGTAGCTCAGGCTTTCGTTTCCTTTTGGCTTCTTCCAGGAGCCCAGGTGAACCTCATAAACAGAATACGGCTTATCAATCCCGTTATGGTCTTTACGGGTCTTCATCCACTCCGCATCGTCCCATTCGTAGTAGGTATCCCAGACAACGCTGGCGGTTTTGGGTGGTGTTTCCCAGAGGCGGGCGAAAGGATCACCTTTTTCCAGCCAACGGCCGTCGGGGCCGTCAATCGCGTATTTGTACACCGTCCCGTTACCGACACCGGGGATAAAGCCTTCCCAGATTCCGCTGGAATCCCACCGGGCGTTAAGCTGGTGTTCACCACGGTTCCAACCGTTGAAATCCCCGACCACGGCTACGTATTGAGCACTCGGCGCCCAAACGGCGAAGTAAGTGCCGGAAACGCCGTCAACTTCAATGACGTGGCTGCCCAGCTTATCGTACGCACGAAAGTTTTTGCCAGCCTTCCAGAGGCTGATGTCGAAATCGGTAAATAGACTATGGGAGGTAACGGTGGAGGGAGTGCTCATGTATATGTTTTAGTTTAAGATAAGTCAGTACGGCCTTTCGGCACGGTATAATAGTTGTAACCGGTAAATAGGCTGGATGTTAGAACGGCTTTGGTAAATTTGCGAAAGTAAAACCGTTCATCATCATAAATAGAAAGCCATCGTTACCCAGAGTAGGCAACGATGGCTTTTTGTTCGCCCATCATCACTTTCAGTAATAATAAGCTTCCGGGGAGGAATTACTTCTTCACTCCACCTTTAAGTTCGTCCTGAAGCTTCTTCAGCTCTTCGAGCTTACCGGCGGCAGCCAGTTTGGCCTGCTGCTGCCAGGAGCCAGGGTTGGCAAGGCGGAAGCGAGCGCCAGCGGCGGTCAGTACGTCGGCAAGTTTTTTAGGGGTGGCTTTGCCAAGCTGGGCAAAAGTGGAGATGCCCGCGTCGTTCAGGAGACCGGAAATCTTCGGGCCGATGCCTTCGATACGCTTCAGGTCGTCTGCTTTCTTGGCCGCTGGCTTCTTAGCGGCGGCTTTTTTGGCCGGAGCAGCCTTCTTGGCGGCGGGCTTAGCGGCAGCTTTCTTAGCCGCGGGCTTCTTGGCGGCAGCCTTCTTTGCGGGTGCTTTCTTGGCTGCGGCAACTTTCTCTAGCGTAAGTACGCAGTTGTCGGATGCATAGCCGCTGGCGGTGTAGCCGGGGGCATCCCAGTCGTTCTTCCATTCCTGGTTATCTACGAGGTAGCGGAACTGGTACTCGCCGGGGGCGAGGTTAATGTCTGCTTTGTAGGCCTTCTTACCGGAAGACATGGGCAGGCCCTTGTCCCAGCTCCAGCCATTGAAGGTGCCAAGCACGCGAACATCGCGGCCTTTGCCAACTTGCTCGTTAGGAACTTCAAAAGTGACTTTATACTGCTTCTTAGATTTTACAAATGATTTCTTAATCATAATGGGGTGGTTGAAATTTTGGAAAAGGGAAAATTGAAATACTTAGTGTTACTTCTATACTAACGCAAAATAGAGACACAAAGTTAGGTCGAAGTCACTGACTATCAAAGGGTTTAGGCGCGGCCGCAGGTGCAATGAATTCTTTGTGAAAGCAGTGTTGACAAGGTTTTCACCTGAAAATTTTGTTTTTCAAGCGGAAAGCGAAGATGTTTGAGTGCTTTTGAAGCAAAGCCAAATTATTCTCCGGGGATGAAATTTGATGTTATTTCAAAAAAAGTTCAAAAATTTCTTCACTTTTATTCAGAAACTGCTGAATTTTCTGATAGTACCGCCCCAGGTCACTTCCGTCCACAACGGCGTGATGGGCCTGTACGGCTAGCGGCATGGTTACTTTGTCCCCTGATTTATGGTACTTTCCCCACACAATACGGGGCACACTATCGGCCCTTTGCCCGGTCGGCATAGCGTGGGTTACGTTGGTGAAGCTCGCCCAGGGGAAGGTGCTCAGGAAGAGGTAGTCGTCCGCCCCCGGTTCGTCCTCGAAGCTTGGTTCGGTCTTCATGCGTTCCATCGTGGCCTCGGCGGCGGTGTGGAAGGCGACCACATCTTCCTGGTACGGAACGGTGCAGAAGCTGAAGGCGGAAGACTTCGCCGTCGGCACCGCAAAACTCGGCCGGAGGTTCCCGTGCTCTACTACCTCCACGGCTCCTTCATCCGCCCCACTGCACCTGCGTATGCGCCACCTAAAAGGCTCCACCGCCAGCGCAGTCCTACTTATAAGGTATACCATCGCCGGGGTAAACCGCAGGGTAGGGGAGCGGCGAACGCAGTGCAGAAATGAAGTGATGTCCACCTCCGCCGTGATGCCGAAGTGGGGGCTGGCCATGCCGTTGAAGTAGTTGAAATGGGCCTGGCGGTGCGCGTCGAAGGTGATTGATTTTGTGGTCATGTGGTCATGTGGTTTTGTGGTCATGTGGTACTGTGGGCAAGTTACCACCGAACCACAAAACCACCCTCCACCGAACCACAAAACCACTTAGACACTGCGCCGCCGCATAGCCGCCGCCACGAAGGAGACAAACAGTGGGTGGGGTGCTTCTACGGTACTTTTCAACTCCGGGTGAAACTGTACCCCGATGAAATAAGGGTGGTCTTTCAGCTCAATAATTTCCACCAAACCCGTGTCCGGGTTGGTCCCGGTGATGCGCAGACCAGCCTTTTTAAGCTGCTCCAGGTAATCGTTGTTGAATTCGTAGCGGTGGCGGTGGCGCTCACTGATTTTAGTGGCTGCGTATGCCTTGGCGGCAATGGTCTTCGGTTTCAGCGTACAGTTGAAAGCCCCCAAACGCATAGTGCCGCCCATGTTCTTGATCTTCTTCTGCTCTTCCATCATGGAGATGACGGGGGCCTCGGAAGCTTCGTTGACTTCGGTTGAACTGGCGTTCTCAATTCCGGCAACGTTGCGGCTGAATTCCACCACCGCGCACTGCATCCCCAGGCAAATGCCAAAGAAAGGTATCCCGTTTTCACGGATATAGCGAATGGCCTCAATCTTTCCCTCAATGCCCCGCTCTCCGAAGCCCGGAGCGACCAGGACCCCGTCGAATTTACTGAGTACTCTGGCAATCTCCGTCTCACTCCCCTCCATGTGCTCAGAATGAACGGGGATGACATTCACCTTGCACTCATTGATCGCACCGGCGTGAACGAAGGCTTCGTAGATAGATTTGTAGGCATCCTGCAGCTCGTTGTATTTGCCCACCAGGCCGATGTTAACCTCTCCGGTGGAGTTTTTTAGCTTGCCGAGGAAGTTTTTCCAGCGGCGCAGGTCCGGGGCCTTGCGGTCCGGCAGGCGGAGTTTGCTCATCACCTGCGCGTCCAGGCCCTCGCGGAGCATCAGCAGCGGAACGTCGTATATGGTCTCCGCATCGATGGCTTCGATGATGCAGGCTTTTTCAACGTTGCAGAACAGGGCGAGCTTGCGGCGGATGGAGTCGTCGATCTTATGCTCCGTCCGTACCACCAGAATGTCGGGCTGGATGCCGGCCTTGAGCAACTCCTTGACGGAGTGCTGGGTCGGCTTGGTCTTCAGCTCCTTCGCCGCGGCGAGGTAGGGAATCAGGGTGAGGTGGATGGCCACGCAGTTGTCGCGGCCCAGGTCCCAGCGCAATTGGCGCAGGCTTTCTACGTAGGGCAAAGACTCGATGTCTCCCACCGTGCCGCCGAGTTCGGTGATCACGATGTCGTAGTCGTTGTTCTGGCCAAGTAGTTGAACCCGGCGCTTGATCTCGTCCGTAATGTGCGGGATTACCTGTACCGTTTTGCCAAGATATTTGCCCGCGCGCTCGTTGTTGATCACCGTTTGGTAGATCCGCCCCGTGGTCACGTTATTGGCCTGGCTGGTGGGCGTATTCAGGAAGCGCTCGTAGTGGCCGAGGTCCAGATCGGTCTCCGCACCATCGTCCGTAACGTAACATTCTCCGTGTTCGTACGGGTTCAGCGTGCCGGGATCGACGTTGAGGTAGGGATCAAATTTTTGGATGGTCACCGATAACCCGCGGGCCTGTAAAAGTTTAGCCAAAGAGGCGGCAACGATGCCTTTACCGAGGGAAGATGTGACCCCGCCCGTAACGAAAATATACTTGCTCATATTATAGAATTACGGGACACAAAGGTAGAACAATAGATTGATAGCTGGGTAGATATTATGGAATAATAGGATAGGAAGCTGGTACAATTTTCGGGGCTTAGGGAGGCTTGCTTTGGCGCAGTAAGTGTTAAGAAACCCTTTGTGTTAACTCAATGTAAACTAATTGTTACCTTGAGGTGTCTTTAACGGTAACTATGTTAAGAATCTGTTTCCTCAAGTCGGTGAAAGTTACTACGTTAATCGTGGTGTTGCTCCTTTTTTCGGTAGCGGCGCGGTCGCAGGATGCCGTGTCTTTCTTGAGAGCAAAGACGGTTGAGGAAACCGCCAGCAAAGCCCCAACAGCGGAGGGTAAGGAACAGGCTTTTGACCTGACCCGCAACCTTATTTTCTTCGACGCGCAAATAAATGGCCAGCGAGGCAAATTCATCCTTGATACCGGCGCACCTACGCTTTTACTCAACAGCCGGGGAAAAACTGTAGGCCATCCGGCTCCGACGGGCCTGGCTTCAGGTGGTGTGGTAAACCTTGCAAACCAACGCATTGAGTCTTTCGAGATGGGTGGGCAAAGCCTCGGCAAGCGTTGGGTGTTGGCCACCGACCTGCGCAGCATGGAAAACCGGATGGGGCAAGCCATCGATGGTTTTGTGGGCTACGACATGCTGCGGCATGGTGAAGTCCGAATCAATTTTCCCGACCAGACTTTCCGCCTCCTGAAGTCTTCCCGTAAACCCCGCCACGAAGGCCGGGCTCCGCTGCAAGTGATTAAGTTTGAGTACATCGATCACCTCCCCGTAATTACCCTGCGGGTAGGGAAAAAGAAACTCCGCTTCGCCATTGATACTGGCGCCGGAGCTAATCTGGTAGACGAGCAGTACCACTCAATTTTCACCAAATCCGGAGGTAAAATGAACATCCAGGGCCTCGACGGAGGTAATAAAGACCACAAGCTTGTCCGAATTCCGGCATTACGCCTGGAAGCAAGGCAGCTTGGCCAGCTATCCTTTGTTTCCATGGATTTGAGCCACTTGCAATCCGTCGGGCAACCGCCAATAGCGGGTATTCTGGGCTCTGTTTTCCTCTCCGATCGGGTGGTCGGGATCGATTACGTTAAACGGAAGATTAATTTGTGGTAAATTTAACCACAACTATGTATTAAATTTTATCACCAACTTAGCATCAGTAGACATGAATTTAACCCAGTTCCCCGAGCGTTTTCGCGCAAGAGTATTATCCGGCATCGTGCGCAACAGCCGTTTAGGCATCGCCATTCGTTTCGGTGAACTGGAAGGTGAGGTGCTTCCACTTAGTGTGGAACAAGCGTGCAAAACCAGTGAGCGTTTGCCCGCCGCTAAGTTGAAAGAAGTTGCTCGGTCTGCCTTTGATGGGCTGCCCTATGATTTGCGGATCCAGGTTGGGGGATGAAAGAAGTACTGACGGAGTTGGTTGGTCGGAGATCAGTAAGGTAGAAACCGGTGAGACCTATATATAAAGGAGTGGAAAGGTCTTGCGAATTATAGTGAGGTAAGGTTGCCCGGCCTTCAGGCCGTGCTGGTTCCCCAGCGTTTACGCTGGGCCGCTTAGCCGGAGGCTGAAAACAAAGTGTGCGTTACCAATTTAAGTATCTTACCGCACAAAACCAACCCACCACTCATGCGCCAAGCCTTACCATTCCTGCTACTGACCATTACCAGCATATTCTTCAGCTGCACCCCCTCGGCTCCGACGCCGGATACGCCCACCGCTGAAGTAACCAGCGATTACCAGAACCTACTCACCCTCTTCCAGGAATGGCGAACCTTCGAGCAACCTCCGCTTCTGGACGGCGCACCAGACTACACCGCCGCCACCTTCAAGCAACGCCGCCCCGCCTTCGAGGCCCTGCGCGCCCGCCTGCTGGCGATGGATACCACCGGCTGGACTGTATCGGAGCAAGTAGATTGGAACCTCGTTCGTGCAGAAATCAACGGCTACGATTTCAACGATCGCGTACTCCAACCCTGGACCCGCGACCCCGCCTACTACAAAACCCTCTGGATGTATCGCAGCGATGTGCCCGCCCACGAAGGCCCCACCAACCACGGCGTTACCGAACTCTGGACCTACACCTTCCCCCTAAGCGCAACGGAACGGGAGCGTCTGCTTGCGGACCTTAGCGTCATCCCTCCCCTGAACAAACAAGCCCAACAAAACCTGACCGGCAACGCTAAAGAACTCTGGGTAGCTGGCATCCGGGACATTCGGAGCCAGGCTGAAAACCTACAGGGGATTCTTAAGCGGGAAGGCGTTAGCGAAGATGCAGGCCTGACCGAGGCGGTAAAAGCGGCCTACGATGCTTCAACGGAACTCGTCGCCTGGCTGGAAAAGGAGGCTGCCAATAAGACCGGCCCCTCCGGCATCGGCAAAGACAACTACACCTGGTACCTGCAGAACGTCCACCTCGTTCCGCTGACCTGGGCGGATGAAGTGATGATCCTGAAGCGCGAACTCGCCCGGGCCTGGTCGTCGCTCAAACTGGAGGAGCACCGCAACCGGAAACTACCACAACTTGTCGCCACCGACTCACCCGCAGCCTACGACGCGATGGCCGAAGCATCGGCCCAAAGCCTGATGAATTTTCTGGAAGAAGAAGACATCGTAACGGTCAAAGACTACTTCGATCCGGCATTGCGGGAGCACCTCGGCGGCTTCGTCCCCGCCGCAACCCGCAACTTCTTCTGGATTACGGCACACTACGATCAGCGGCCGCTGTACTCGCATTTTTACCACTGGTTCGAACTGGCGCGGATGGATACGGAGCCGCACGCCAGTCCGATCCGTCGCGGCGCATTGCTCTACAACATCTTTGACTCCCGTAACGAGGGCATGGCCACCGCCGTGGAGGAAATGTTCATGCAGGCGGGCTTGTACGACGATAACCCTCGCGTGCGGGAGATCGTCTACATCATGATCGCCCAGCGGGCGGCCCGCGGCCTGGGCTCCCTCTACGCCCACGCCAACGAGATGACGATGGAGGAAGCTGGCGGCATCCACTCCGAGTACACCCCGCGCGGCTGGATGAAGACCGAAAAAGAACTCCTCCTCTTTGAGCAGCACCTCTACCTCCGCCAACCCGGCTACGGCACCAGCTACATCACCGGTAAGTACTTGGTGGAAAACGCCATGGCCGATCTCGCCCGCGTCCGGGAGGAGCAGGGCGAACCATTTGCGCTAAAAGACTTCTTTGACCAACTGAACAGTATTGGGAATATCCCGATTGCGCTGGGGCACTGGGAGATGACGGGCGTCAAGCCGGTATTTTCTGAGCTGGAGTGAGCTGCATCCGGTAGTGAAACTGGCCTGAGTCGCCTCCGGCGGCGAACTCCTCTTTGCCGGAGGCAAATCGTTTCAGTCTCGCTGCCGGAGGCAGCTCGCTCCAGGGCTACCGAATCGCCTTCAGCACCATCTCCTTCATCATCCCGTAGCCCTTCATGGTGGGGTGGACGCCGTCCGGGGCAAGTTCTTCGTCCATGCCGTTCTGGTCATTTTTGAGGGTGGAGTGGTAATCTAAGTAGATGACGTTTTTCTCTTCGGCCAGTTGCTTAAGGCGTTCGTTGAGGGCGACGATTGCTGCGGAGCGATCACCCAGGGCGGGCCGCCAGGAAAATCCGGTGGCGGGGAGAACGGAGGCGAGGATGACCCGGATGTCGTTCTGGTCGGCGATGTCGATCATGGAGGCGATGTTGCCAACGGTGTAGTCTTCGCTGTAGGGGCGGGTGTTTTCGGCAACGTCATTGGTGCCGATGTGGATGACCACGGTTTTGGGGTTCAGGTTGACCACGTCCGGACGGAAGCGAAGCAGCAGTTGCTCGGAGGTCTGCCCGCTGATGCCGCGGCCGACGAAGTTGTGGACTTCGAAGAAGGCCGTATCCCGCGCGTACCAGCTGTCGGTGATGGAATTGCCGAGGAAGACGACCTCGTTGGTCATCTTGGCCCGGACTTCGTTGTGGGCCTGGTAGCGGGCCAGGTTGGCGAAGTCGTTTTGTCCGTAGCTGAGGTTGGTCATCAGGAGGAAGAGTAGGGGAGTGAAGAGGGGACGTAGCATGGTTCGGTTGTTCAGGTTGGTTTGATGGTTGTGAAGGTAAGCCGAACTTGCTTTAGTTCTTAACTTCGAGCCTATACCGATATGCATGGCACCGCTTCGCGTTGCTTATCGTAGCGGGGCGTGCCTTGTCAACCCAAGACTCCACTACGTTGCGTCCCCGGGTTACTATCGTTGAATCCCTACGGGATCAGTCGTTTAGATGCTTATGTAGGAGTGTGCCTTGAGCATGTAAGGCTTCATATTGCAGAACTACGGCTTCAGCCGCAGGAAATCAGACCTCAGACGAATCCGGTTTCTCGAAAACCTCCACTGCACCCGCGTCCGCGCCCAAAATGCAGTATTGTTGGTATTTGTGCATCAACCAACAATTTACCGTATATTGTGCCCGGTAGTGGCAGGCAAACCACTTTTACCACCCCTTCCCACCCAAACCGACACTTTTTCCCACCAACATAGTGCCGCAAAGAATTCCAAAAAGTGGCTTAGGCAACGGAAGAGTACCGGATGTAGGAAAAGATGTACCAGAATTAGAAAAATAATGACACTTTATTGATAAATAAAAATAGAATTGTAGCTTTTATGCGGTCAAAATGATCGATTTCCTTTCTTTTTGCTCCTGGTGAGTGAAAAAAGATGTGAAATAAAGTGTCAAAAAGTGGGAATTTGTGGTAGCGTACTGTATTTTTACAGTCCCAAGGGGTACGTACACCCATTGGAAACCGCTTTATGGTACTTGAGTATGATCTTATCGGCGAGTATGATGTGTCCCTTGACAGTAAGGGCCGCTTCCGTATTCCTGGTGCGCTGCTCAAGAAACTTGGTAATCGGGACGAGCTTGAATTCGTCGTCAATCAGGGCTTTGATAAATGCCTGACCATGTATCCCCGTCCCGTTTGGAACGAGGTGAAAAAGGAAGTTGACGCCCTGAGTGACCTCAGCCCCCGCCACAAAACCTTCAAGCGTATTTTTTACCGTGGTGCCAATGAGGTGGCTCCTGATTCTGCCGATCGGATTCTGTTGCCCAAGCGGTTGCAGTCGTTCGCGGAAGGGGAGAAAAACCTCATCCTGTGCGCCCGGAACGATAGAATTGAAATCTGGACGGAAGCCGGATACGACGAATTGCTGCAAGAGGCGCTGGAAGATCCGGCGGCACTTGCCGAAGAGTTGTTCGGTACCAGCAATGGGAAAACGGAAGAAGCGTAATGGCTGAATACCACATTCCCGTAATGGCCCACGAATGCGTGGATGCCATGGATCTCCGTCCTGGAGGAATATACGTAGATGTAACCTTCGGAGGGGGTGGCCACAGCCGCCTTATCCTTGAAAAAGCCGGCGATATGGACATACGTCTGTTCGGCTTCGACCAGGATGAGGAAGCCCGTGCCAACGCCCTCGACGATGAACGCTTCACCTTCGTAGCCGCCAACTTTCGCCACTTACGCAACTACCTGCGCCTGCACGGCGTAACCCAAATTGACGGGTTACTTGCCGATCTGGGGGTTTCCAGCCATCAGTTCAACCAGGCGGAGAGGGGGTTCAGTTACCGCTTCGACGCGGACCTGGACATGCGCATGGGCAAGGCCGCCGACCGCACCGCCGCCGACATAGTGAACAACTATGAAGCCGACGATCTGCAGCAGGTGTTCGGAGAGTACGGCGAGGTTCGTAACGCCCGCTCGCTGGCCCACGCTATTGTGGAAGCCCGCGAAAAAGCACCCATCGTAACCATCCAGAACTTTCTGGATGTCTGCGACCCCTGGGTGCGCGGTACCCGGCCACGCTACTTAGCACAAGTGTTTCAGGCGCTGCGGATAGAGGTGAACGACGAGATCGGCGCGCTTACCGATCTTTTGGCCCAGGCCACCGACTTACTGATACCAAACAAAGGTCGACTCGTCGTACTCTCTTACCACTCGCTGGAAGACCGCATCACGAAGAATTTCCTCAAAACTGGCAACGCGGACGGAAACGTCATCAAGGATTTTTACGGGAGAATTGACCGTCCCTACAAAATCCTGACGAAGAAACCCCAGTTGCCCTCCGCCGAAGAACTCGAGCGGAACAGCCGATCCCGCAGCGCTAAACTGCGGGTAGGAATAAAGGCCCCCCAGCCCCCAGAGGGGGAGTAAGGGTAACGTTTTTTGAATTGAATATTGATTGCTAAAAGAGTTTTAATTTTTTGAACGCCTTCTTCCCCCTTTGGGGGCCAGGGGGCACAAGGTGTGATTAAAAATGGCAGCTAAACGCAGCAGTGGACCGTCCTTCGACGTCTCCACCTTCATCCTGAACAACCTCGGCTTCCTCGTCTTTCTGGGCGGGCTGGCCCTGCTGTACATCGGCAACGCCCATTACGCGGAATACAACGTACGCCGCATCCAATACCTCGAAGACGAAATCAAAGAAAAACGTTGGTTGTATATGTCGCTCGAAAGCGAGAATATGTACAATGGCCTGCGCTCCGAAGTAGTCGAAAACGTCCGGGAAGACGGGCTGCGAATGCACCGGGGAAAACCTAAGAAACTTGTCGTTTCGGAGTAGTGTAGTTCGCTGCTGCACGTACACGCCACCATACTTTTAGAAGTCTCCAACACTCCACATAGATAACGCCTATAACAACGGCACCACAAGACTACCCGACCACAGAACCACAATACCACACTACCACTCATGTCTTCAGTCAACTACAAGGATGATGTCCTGATCCGGATCTACCTCATCTTCGCCATCATGGCGGCGGTTGCGGGTGCTTTGGCGTATAAGACGATTGACATTGCCGTGGTAAAGCAGGAGGCTAACCTCGAGAAAGGGGCGGAGTACTTCCAGGAGCGCGAGGTGAAGCCAGAACGGGGCAACATCTACAGCCGGGACAACAACCTGCTGGCGACCTCCGTGCCGTACTTCACCTTACACTTTGATCCCTTTGTTGCTCCGCCACGGACTTATTACGACAACATCGATAGCCTGTCTTACCTACTGAGCCTCCACGTAGACAATACCCACACGGCTGGAGATTGGCGGGACAGCCTGACCTTTATGCGCGACAGCTTCAGCAAACCCGCCCGCCATTACTACAAAATCGCCGAAAGCGTGAGTTACCGGGAGTTACAGCAAATCAAGCGGTTCCCGATCTTCAACCTCGGCCGCTTCGGAGGAGGGTTTATTGTGACCAAGGGAGACGAGCGCAAACGCCCCTTCGGTTGGCTCGCCCGCCGGACGATCGGAAAGATTGACGGCAAAATGGTCGGTATTGAAAATGCTTTCAACAAAGAACTGGCCGGAGAGAGTGGCAAAGCTAACATGTTCAGCATCAGCAAAACGGATGATGTTTGGTTGCCTACCGAAAACCTCGCCGTCGTGGAGCCAACGGCGGGAGCTGATGTGTACACGACCCTGGACGTAAACATTCAGGACATTACCGAAAATGCCCTCCACCGCGCCATGCGCAAGCACCGTCCGGACTGGGGCGCGGCCGTAGTGATGGACGTGAAAACCGGCGCCATCCGCGCCATCGCCAACCTCGGTATGAATACTACCCGAACGAAATACTTCGAGCAGTACAACTACGCCATCCAGCGGAGTACCGAGCCGGGGTCTACCTTCAAGCTCGCTACGATGATGGCCCTGTTGGAAGACAAGAAGGTTTCCCTTGATGGTGAGATCGACATCGAAAAGGGAGTTAAGGAATTCTCCAAAGACAAAGTGAAAGTAACCGACTCCAATCCGTTGAGCCGGCGCTGGAACGTGATCTCCATCCGCCAGGCCTTCGAGCAATCTTCTAACGTAGCGATGGCTAAGTTGGCCGATAGCCTTTACGCCGACGGGGAGTTCTCCGCCCGCCTCCAGTCTTTTCACCTGAGCGAAAAAACGGGTATTGAGCTCTCCGGCGAGGGAACACCGATGATCAACGATACTAGCCGTACAGAGTGGTCGGGCATCTCTAACGCCTGGCTTTCCTTCGGCTACGAATCTCGTCTGACGCCGCTGCAGATGCTGACTTTCTTCAATACGGTTGCCAACGGCGGTAAGATGATGAAGCCCTACGTGGTGGAAGAAGTGCGCCGCGAAGGCAAGACCCTTACGGACTTCCGCCCTACCGTTGTGGACGAGCAGGTTGCCTCGCAACGTACCATCGAAGAGCTACAAACGCTACTCGAAGGGGTAGTGGAGCGCGGTACTGCTAAAAAGCTCAAGTCCGATAAATACCGTTTCGCCGGTAAAACCGGAACGAGCCAGCAGAACTACGGCAAGCGCCGCCGTAAGAAAGAGTACCAGGCCAGTTTTGCGGGTTACTTCCCCGCCGAAAAGCCGGTATACAGCGTAATCGTGGTGATCTATAACCCAACCCAGGGCGGTTACTACGGTGGCGAAGTTGCGGGACCGGTTTTCCGTGAAATTTCCGACAACATCTACAACAGCATGATCACCGTACACGACGCCCTCAACCAAGGGCCGCGCCCGGTACTCTACGCCGCCCAACTACCCAACCGCGATGCCGGAAACCTGGCGGAGATCACACGGATTCTCGACTACGTAAACGTCAAGCTCGACAGCCTCCCGGATTCCGAACTGGCCGTCGTTGATGCTGCGGACGAAAGGGTGGAAATAAAACCCTGGGACCCCGCTACCCAGCAGTGGCCGAACGTGCGCGGTATGCGGCTGCGCGATGCGGTCTACGTACTTGAAAACAACGGATTTGCCGTCCATCCCAAGGGCGTTGGTCGCGTCACGGACCAGAAATGGCATACGGACGGGAAAGGCAAACGCGGCAGAGACGTAACGCTCTATCTAAACTGACAACCGACAACCGAAAATCGCCCATATTTCATAATCGAACCCAAGACTATTTTTTTGCAACCATTTTTTCCTTTTTACTGATACCAGATAATTTTTTTCAACTATGCAACTCACCCGGATCATTGATCGAATTACCCCCCTTGCCGTTGTTGGCGAGGTGGCCGGTCGTGGGGTGAGTTGCGTGGTTTTTGACTCAAGAAAAGCCGTGCCGGGCTGCTTGTTTGTTGCCGTGCGCGGTACGCAGGTGGATGGGCATGATTATATAGAGCAGGCGATTGCTCAGGGGGCGGTGGCTGTTGTTTGTGAGGAGGTGCCTTTGGGCGCTGACGCAGGTGCTGAGAAAGGTTTTATGAGCCAAGAAACCCCCTCCTCACCGCCGGAGGCAGCAGCGCAGCTCACCCCGAGCGACGAAACCCCCCCCCCCCACCCACCCCCCCCGGGGGGGGGGGTTTAGGGAAAAAAAGACCCAAATTTTAAAAAAA
>CAYWMW010000002.1:33509-40957 GCA_964458975.1 uncultured Lewinella sp.
CCCCAACCCCTCCCCACGGGGGAGGGGCTTTTGCGGAAAATGCTCCCGCATTTTCTAACGAAACGAACGCAGGCAATGCGGCTGTTTTATCCAAAGACTACTGGTTTGTCGACTTCAAGCCAGCAAACATGATCCTGGAGCTGGCTAAAGGGCATCGTAAAAATCCCACTCCCGCAGAAAAAGCCCTTTGGCAAGCACTCCGGGGAAATAAGCTTGGTCATCATATCCACCGGCAAAAGCCAATGGGACGTTCAATTGTCGATTTCGTTTGTCTTAAAAAGCAAGTCGTAATTGAAGTTGATGGTGGTTACCTCCAGTCTGAAGAGATGCTGTGGAGCGATGTTGAGCGTGATCTGAAGTTTACTACAGCAGGTTACACGGTTCTTCGCTTTACTAACGATGAAGTGTTGACTAACCTTAATGAGGTAGCAACAAAAATTAAATCTGTACTAGATACAGCAGCCGATAGGTTGGTCGCTTACCCCGACGAGATGATCTTTGTCATAACGGACGGTCATACCTCAAATTTCCCAGAGGGAAATTCTAAAACTCCCCTCCCCCGTGGGGAGGGGCTGGGGGAGGGGGTTTCCTTCATCCAGGTAAAAAACTCCGCCGTAGCCCTAGCCCAAGCCGCCACCACCTACCACAACAACCCCAGCCAGGACCTTACCCTGGTAGGCATCACCGGCACCAATGGCAAAACCACCGTAGCGACCCTGCTGCACGACCTCTACACCAGCCTCGGTTACAAAACCGGTCTGCTCTCTACCGTAGAAGTCCGCATCGGAACGGAGGTTCAGACGGCTACGCATACTACGCCCGACGCGCTCTCCATCAACGCCCTCCTGGCCGAGATGCGGGATGCCGGTTGCGACTTCGTATTCATGGAGGTCTCCAGCCACGCAGTTGCCCAACATCGCACCTGCGGCCTCGCCTTCAACGGCGGCGTGTTCACGAACCTCAGCCACGACCACCTGGACTATCACGAGACCTTCGCCGCCTACCGCGACGCAAAAAAGGGTTTCTTCGATCAGTTGTCCAAAACCGCCTTCGCCCTCGTCAATGCCGACGATAAGAACGGCGCTTTCATGCTGCAAAACACCAAGGCCCGCAAACTGGAATACAGCCTCCGCAAGCTGGTGGATTACCGCGCTAAGGTATTGACAAACTCCGCCCAGGGCCTGCAACTGGAGCTGGACGGAACGGAGATCTTCACCCGCTTCATCGGCCGTTTCAACGCTTACAACCTCATCGCCGCCTTCGGCGTCGCCATGGAACTGGGGCAGGAACGCGACGAAGTCCTCGTCGCCCTAAGCAGCCTGACTGCAGCCGCTGGTCGCCTCGATTACGTCACCGATCCTGCCGGACTGGTAACCGCCGTAGTCGACTACGCCCACACGCCCGACGCACTGGAAAACGTGCTCACGACCCTGCGCGACTTGCTGGCCACCGAAGCCCACCTGCTCTGCGTAGTCGGTGCCGGCGGAGACCGCGACAAAACGAAACGCCCGGTAATGGCCCGCCTCGCCGCCAAACTGGCCGATCAGGCCATCCTGACCAGCGATAACCCCCGTTCAGAAGACCCCGAAGCCATCCTCAACGACATGGAGGCTGGCCTGGACTCGCCCGAGCTAAAAGCTAAAACCCTACGCATCACGGATCGCCGCAGCGCCATCCGTACCGCCGTACAGTTTGCCAAGCCGCAGGACATCGTCCTCGTAGCGGGCAAAGGCCACGAAACCTACCAGGAAATCAAAGGGGAGCGTTTCCCTTTTGACGATAAGCTGGAATTAGCCAACGCACTAAACGCCCGTACTTATGCTAGTTAGCCTGTTTAAATGGCTGGAGTCCGTACTGGGCGATTTCCCCGGTAACAACCTGTTCGACTTTTTGAGCGTGCGGGCTGGTGTGGCGATTATCCTGAGCCTAATCATCAGTATCATTTTCGGTAGCCGCATCATCAAGCAACTTCAACGCGCGCAGATGGGCGAATCCGTCCGCGATCTTGGTCTCGACGGGCAGGCCCAGAAAGCGGGTACACCGACAATGGGCGGCATCATCATCCTACTCGCCATTATGGTTCCCTGTCTCCTGATGGGCAACCTGACGAACATCTACATGATTACGATGCTGATCGCGACGGTGTGGATGGGAGCCATCGGCTTCACGGACGATTACCTGAAGATCAAGCACAAGAACAAAGACGGTTTGGCGGGCAAATTTAAGATCGCCGGTCAGGTCGGTCTCGGCGTACTCATCGCCCTGGTGATGCTCTTCAGCGAGCAAGTTACCGTGCGGATGGACGTGAACGAAGCCGAAGCTATGGAGCTAACGGCAGCGGATCGGGTAGGGGAGGTAAGGTTAATAGAACTAGCCAACGGAAAGACCATCAAGCGGGCCAATTACCGGACTACCCTAACCAACGTTCCCTTCATTAAGAACAGCCATATTGCCTACGAGAACATCTTCAGTATCGGTGCATCACTGGTGTGGATCATCTTCGTACCCTTCATCGTCTTCGTGGTAACGGCCATCTCTAACGCCGCCAACCTTACCGACGGGCTGGACGGACTGGCCACCGGAGTCTCCGCCATCATCGCGGCGGTACTCGGCGTGTTTGCCTACGTGAGCTCCAACGCCATCGCGGCCAACTACCTCGGGGTACTGCACCTGCCGGGGACGGAGGAACTGGTCATCTTCAGTGCCTGCCTCTTCGGCGCTTGCCTGGGTTTCCTGTGGTACAACGGCTTCCCAGCAACGGTCTTCATGGGCGATACCGGCTCGTTGGCCCTCGGTGGTATGATTGCCGCCCTCGCCATCCTGCTGCGCAAAGAACTACTACTGCCCCTGCTCTGCGGAATTTTCGTGATCGAGAACCTCTCCGTAGTCATGCAGGTGAGCTACTTCAAGTACACCAGAAAAAAATACGGGGAAGGCCGACGGATCTTCCTCATGTCCCCCCTTCATCACCATTACCAAAAGAAAGGTATGCCCGAAACCAAGATCGTGATCCGATTTTGGATTGTGGGCTTGCTGCTGGCGGTAGCTACCATCCTCACCCTCAAACTACGATAACCACAATTACCAATCCCGTAGGGATTACACAAGAGTAACCCCGGACGCAGCGAGTGCGCAGCACAAGCGGAATCCGGGGGCGAAAAGAGCAAAGCGAATGAGCAAGCAGACCATAACCATCCTAGGAGCCGGAGAATCCGGAGCAAGCGCAGCGCGGCTGGCGCAACGGGAGGGCTATGCCGTCTTCGTATCCGACGCAGGGCCGGGAAACCCCAAGTACCTCGCCGAGCTCGAAGCCGCAGGCATCGAGGTTGAAACGATGCAGCACTCTGTAGACCGCATCTACGCCGCGGACGAAGTGGTGAAAAGCCCCGGCATCCCCGATACCGTGCCGATGATCGTGGAGCTGCGCAAGCGCGGCATCCCGGTCATCAGCGAGATTGAGTTTGCCTACCGCTTTGCGCCGAAGGAGGCGACCATCATCGGCATCACCGGGAGCAACGGAAAGACGACGACTACGATGCTGACCCAGCACCTGCTCGATTTCGCGGACGTGAAATCCCTTGCGGGCGGCAACCTCGGCGACAGCTTCGCCCGCCTGCTGCTGGACTACGAAGCCCAGGACGTGTACGTACTCGAACTGTCCAGCTTCCAGCTCGACGGGATGGTGGATTTCCGCCCGTCCATCGCGACGGTGCTCAACATCACACCGGATCACCTGGACCGGTACGATTATAAGCTGGAGAAGTATGCGGACTCCAAAGTGAGCATCAGCAAAAACCAGCGCCTCGCCGACAAGCTCTTCGTCCTGGCCGATCAACAGACCATTGCACCCGCGCTGCGCCGCCAAGAAATAGATGCCAAGATCACGACGATCTCTGACGAAGACGTCCGGGGCGGAAGTGTGTTCATCGGCGGCTACGAATTTACGCTCGGCACCGGAAGCCTGCGCGGCCGCCACAACGGACTGAACGCGCTGTTTGCCATCCACATCGTAATGGAACTGGGCGTGAACGAAAAAGAAATACAGCTGGCGCTCGACAGCTTCATCCCCGCCCCCCACCGCATGGAAGTTGTCCCGACCTCAGACGGCCGTACCTGGATCAACGACAGCAAAGCCACCAACGTAGACGCTACCTACTTCGCCCTCGAAGCGATGACCGGCGCTACGGTCTGGATCGCTGGCGGAACGGACAAAGGCAACGACTACGACTTACTGCTGCCGTTGGTAACCGAGCACGTCCACACCCTCATCTGTATGGGCGCAGACAACGCCAAACTCGTTGAGGCTTTCACCGGCAAGGTGGAAAACCTTTACGAATGCCGCAGCGCCGCCGCCGCCGTCACTTTCGCCAGCCAACTGGCCAGGAAGGGCGATACGGTGCTGATGAGCCCGGCCTGCGCCAGCTTCGACCTATTCAACAACTACATCGACCGTGGAGACCAGTTCCGCACGGCCGTGAAAAACCTCAACGCATGAACATCTCAGCACGCATAGCGACGGAGTTGCGGGGAGACCGCGTAATCTGGGCCATCGTGGTCCTGCTGGCCATCATTTCAATGGTGTCCGTTTTCAGCTCCGCAGCGACCCTGGCCTACAGTGAGCGGGCGGGTGAGGTGAGCTATTACCTCATCAAGCACGGCGTTATCCTGGTCTTCGGCCTGGTGGTGATCTATATTTGTCATCTGCTGGCGTACACCAAGTTTAGCCGCTGGGCACCGGGGATGCTGGTGGTGGCCTTCGTCTTGCTGGTGCTCACCATGATTTTTGGTCCGGTGATCAATAACTCGCAACGCTGGTTAGAGATTCCCTTTGTCGGCCTCACCTTCCAGACCTCGGATTTTGCTAAGCTGGCCCTGATTGTTTTCGTGGCACGTTCCATCGGCTCGAAGCAGGATGTGATTAAGGATTTCAAAGAAGCTTTCGTTCCCATCATCCTGCCGGTACTTGGTATTTGTATGTTGATTGCGGTCAATGACTTGTCTTCGGCCCTGATGCTGTTCCTGATCTGCATCATGATGATGGTGGTCGGGCGGGTCGCTTTGCAGTACGTACTGATGCTGATTCTGTTGGGTATTTCCGTCTTCAGCCTCATGGTGATGCTGGGCGCAAAGTATCCTAACCTCCTACCGCGGGCTTCCACCTGGGAGAAGCGGATCGAGACCTTCGTGAACCCTTCCGCTGCGTCTACCGATGATCGTTACCAGATCACCAAAGCGCAGATCGCGATGGCGAACGGTGGTATAATTGGCGTTGGCCCGGGCAACTCGACCCAGCGCAACTACGTGCCGTACGCTTACGCCGATTTCATCTACGCCATCATCGTGGAGGAATACGGCGTTGTTGGCGGCATCGCTTTGATACTGCTCTACCTGCTACTATTCTTCAGGGTAGTGCGGCTCGTTACTAAAAGCTCAAAGGCCTTCGGGGCTATGGTCGCCTTCGGGATCGGCCTGGCGGTACTGATGCAAGCCTTCATGAATATCGCGGTCAACCTGGATCTCGTACCCGTCACCGGACTCACCCTGCCCCTCGTCTCGATGGGTGGTACGTCCGTATTGTTCACCTGTGTTTCGTTCGGGATTATCCTTTCCGTCTCGAAGTATATTGAAGCTATTACCGCTGATGCAACGTAGTGACCTCACATCGCGGGAGAAAGAAAACGATGGGGCAGCTCGCTCCGCTCGTAACCTCACCCCCAACCCCTCTCCGGGGGAGAGGGGAGACGAGGCAGCTCGCTTCGCTCGTAACCTCACCCCCAACCCCTCTCCGGGGGAGAGGGGAGCAACCAGACCACTACGTATAATCGTGAGTGGCGGCGGCACCGGCGGGCACATCTACCCGGCCATCGCCATTGCGGATGAGCTGAAGCGGCTCCGTCCTGATACCGAGTTCCTGTTTGTAGGGGCTACGGGTAAGATGGAGATGGAGAAGGTGCCGAAGGCGGGCTACAAGATCGTCGGTCTTCCGATTCGTGGATTAGATCGGGTGAATAAGCTGTCTAACCTGTCGTTTCCTTTCCGGCTGCTGAGTAGCCTGTGGAAGAGTCGTGGTATCGTGAAGTCTTTCCGCCCTGACGTAGTGATTGGTACCGGTGGATATGCCGGTGGGCCGATCCTGTACGTGGCGGCCAAGATGGGCGTTCCGACGCTGATCCAGGAGCCGAATGCATTTGCCGGCCTCGCCAATAAGTGGGTGGGTAAGTACGTGGATAAGGTTTGTGTGGCGTTTCCGGGGATGGAGAAATTTTTTCCGAAAAACAAACTAGTGGAGACTGGTAATCCTGTTCGGGAGGAGATGTTGGAGCGGGTTTTAACCCCCTCCCCAACCCCTCTCCACGGGGGAGGGGCTCGTGAAAACGCTGAGCGTTTTGTTGGCGAAAATTTACCTGATGAATCGCTGAGCGATTCCACAACTCCCTCCCCCGTGGGGAGGGCTGGGGAGGGGGTTTTGCTCATGGGCGGCAGCGGCGGCGCCCGTAGCCTAAACGAAGCATTACGCGACAATACCGAAGCCATTCAGGCGCGGCCGCAGGTGCAATGGACGTGGCAGTGCGGTAAAAACTACTACGACGCTTTCAAAGACTGCGCCACCGCGCAGCTCGAAAACGTAACCATCTCCGCCTTTATCGACGACATGGAAGCTGCCTACGCCGCCGCCGACCTCGTCATCGGCCGGGCCGGTTCTACGACCATCGCCGAAATCCAGTTCCTCGGCAAACCAACCATCCTCGTACCGAGCCCCTGGGTAGCCGAAGACCACCAGACGATGAACGCCCGCGCACTCACCGAACAGGACGCAGCCGTCTTAGTCGCCGATGCCGAAGCAACCGAAAAATTAGTCCCTACCGTCTTCAACATCCTTGACGACGACGAACTGAAAAACAAACTCAGCACCCGCGCCCGCGCCATGGCCCAAACCGGTGCCGTAACCCGCATCGCCAACGAAGTACTAAACCTTATTTCCTCATCCAAAGATTTCTCAAAATGATGAAATTGTCTGACATCAAACAGGTCTACTTCATCGGCGTCGGTGGAATCGGGATGAGCGCCGTAGCGCGCTACTTCAACAGCCGTGGGCTGAAGGTCTCCGGCTACGACAAAACCGAAACGCCGCTGACCCAGGCCCTGGAATCTGAAGGCATCGCCATTCACTACGGAGCGGCCAACCTCGACCTCGTCCCGGACGCTGCGGAAGACCTGCTCGTAGTCTGGACACCCGCCATCCCGGCTGACTTCACCGAACTGGTGAAAGTGCAGACCGGCGGCTATTACCTCTATAAACGCGCCGAAGTCCTCGGCCTGATCAGCCGGGGTATGGATTGCGTCGGCATCGCCGGAACCCACGGTAAAACGACCACCACCACCATCACCACCTACCTGATGATGACGGCGGGCCTCGGCCCCCACGCCTTCCTCGGCGGCATCCCGCG
>CAYWMW010000002.1:41057-46754 GCA_964458975.1 uncultured Lewinella sp.
ACCTGATGATGACGGCGGGCCTCGGCCCCCACGCCTTCCTCGGCGGCATCCCGCGCGATTTCGACGGCAACTACGTCCACGGCAACAGTGACTGGGTCGTTGTCGAAGCCGACGAATACGACCGCAGCTTCCTGCAACTCGATCCCACCATCGCCGTCATCCTCAGCGCCGACCCGGATCACCTGGACATCTACGGTGACCATGAGAATATGCTGGAGACTGGCTTCCGCGCCTACGCCCGTAGGGTGAAGGAGGGCGGTAAACTAATTGTACGGTATGATATTGCGCATCACTTTAGCCCCCCAGCCCCCAAAGGGGGCGGCGCTCCCCCTTTGGGGGCTGGGGGGCTAATCACCTTCGGCATCGGCAAAGGCGACTACTGCGCCCAAAACGTCCGCGTAGAAGACGGTGCCTTCCATTTCGACCTCAAAGAACCGAACGGCCACCTCATCACAAACATCCGCACGGCACTGCCCGGGCGGCACAACGTAGAAAACGCGGTTGCGGCCTGCGCCGTAACCCGCCTTGCTGGCGGCAGCGAAGAAGCACTGAAGGAAGGCCTGGCCTCCTTCCGGGGCATCGCCCGCCGCTTCGAGACCGTGCTGAAAACGGACGACATCGTCATCATCGACGACTACGCCCACCACCCGACGGAGCTGGAAGCAGCCATCTCCGCCGCCCGCGAACTGTACCCCAACCGGACGATCCGGGGCGTATTCCAGCCACACTTGTTCAGCCGGACGCAAGACTTCGCCGGTGGCTTCGCAAAAGCACTGGACTTACTGGACGAGGCCATCCTCATCCCGATCTACCCGGCCCGCGAAGAACCCATCCCCGGCGTTACCAGCCGCTTGATCTTCGGTATGATGACCTCCGCCAATAAGCGCCTGCTCGACGACGACCAGATGCTGGCCGCCACCGCGAAACTTACCGACGGCGTACTGCTGTTGTTAGGCGCCGGAAACATTGACGCTCTGGTACCCAAAATCGTCGCTACCCACCAAAACACCCTCACCAATGGCTAAGAAGAAACCCAATAAGGTTGCGCAAGTGCTGTTCGCCATCCTCGGCGGCGTCCGGGCCTACGGCTGGATGGGCGTCGCGGTGCTCGTCGGCATCCTGGCCATCTCGGCGATCTCCTCCCGCGAAGCTTCGCACGTGGAAACGGTTGCCCCGGTCATCGAACCCCTCGCTGAAGGCGAGGCACTCGTAACGGAGAAAGACCTCCTAGACCGCCTCGCCGCAGGCTTCACCAAGCCGATGAGCGAACTGAGCCTGAGCGATATCGACATCGAGCGCGTGGAGGATGTGCTCGAAGGCCAGGCCTTCGTCGCCAATGCCGATGCGTATATCGACGACGACCTACAGCTCAACATCTCTGTGACCCAGCGTGTACCGCTGCTCCGCGTCATCGCGGAGAACGGGCAGAACTACTACCTCGACGAAGACGGGGTGCGGATGCCGCTCAGCGAAAGCTACACGGCCCGCGTACCGGTGGCTTCCGGTAACGTCGTCCTCTGGTCCGATGACTTCATGACCCACGACGACAACCAACTCCGCCAGCTCGTTGAGCTGGCCCACTACCTGCGTACCGACGACTTCCTGGATGCACTGGTAGAGCAGATCTACGTAAAGACCAACGGAGAGTTCGTACTCGCCCCGAAGGTCGGAGACCAGGTGATTCACCTCGGTCGCTACAAAAAAGAAACGACGCAGGAACGCCTGCAGCGCTTAAAGATATTCTACCGTGAAGGCCTTCCCTACGAGGGGTGGCGTAAGTACAAATCCTTTGACTTGCGCTTCTCTGACCAGGTGATTGCGCGGAAGCGGTAAGAGAGTCGGGAGTCGGGAGTTTGGAGTCGCTTCCGCTGCTGCCACTCGCAGCGCTACGCTTGTTCGCCTTCGGTGAGCAAGCAAAGCGCCGCGAACGGTATCTGCGGCAGCGACTCCCGACTCCCGACTCCAAACTCCCGACTCAACCCCGGCCAATGACCCTGGCCATATTTACTAACCCATTTAAATTATCGGATGTAATTATGACTACTGATACACAAACCCAAATTATTGCCGCTCTTGACATCGGCACCACCAAAGTGTGCGCCCTCGTTGGACGACGGGACGCGCACGGCCGGCTGGAAATCCTCGGGACCGGCAAGGTCGAATCCGAGGGCGTCATGCGCGGCGTCGTCTCCAACATCGAGAAGACCGTACGCGCCATCTCCGAAGCCTGTGACCTGGCCCGCAAGGCCAGCGGTGAGGACTTCGACATCGTACACGTCGGCATCGCCGGCCAGCACATCAAGAGCCTGCAGCACCGAGGGATGCTCGTTCGGGACAACGCCCAGGACGAGATCAGCCAGCGCGACATTGATCGCCTGATCAGCGACATGCACAAGCTCGTACTCCCTCCGGGAGACAAGATCCTCCACGTTATTCCGCAGGAGTACACGGTGGATATGGAGCAGGGCATCACCGATCCGATCGGGATGAGCGGCTCCCGCCTGGAGGCGAACTTCCACATCATTACCGGCCAAATCACGGCCAGTAACAACATCCACCGTTGCGTTGAGCGCGCCGGACTGGAGATGGCCGGCGTTACGCTGGAGCCCATCGCCAGCGCCGCCTCCGTGCTCTACGGAGACGAGAAGCAGGCGGGCGTTGCGCTGGTCGACATCGGCGGTGGAACGACCGACATTACCATCTTCAAGGATGGCATCATCCGCCACACGGCCGTGATTCCTTTCGGTGGTAACGTCTTCACCAAAGACATCAAGGCGGGCTGTACCGTAATGGACCAGCACGCTGAAAAGCTCAAAGTGAGCTACGGTTCTGCCCTCGCCAGCGAGGTGTTTGAGAACCGCCTCATCGTCATCCCCGGCCTGCGTGGTCGGGACCCGAAGGAGATCAGCGAGAAGAACCTCGCCCTCATCATCCAGGCCCGCGCCGAGGAGATCCTTGACCACGTGATGTGGGAGGTTCGCCGCGCTGGCTTTGAAGGCCAGGAACTGATCGGTGGCATCGTGCTCACCGGTGGTGGTGCGCTGATGAAAGACATCGACAAGCTCACCGAGCTGCACACCGGAATGCCCGCCCGCGTAGGAACGCCGATTGAGCACCTCGCCCACGGTTACCAGGAGCGCCTGACCAGCCCGATTTACAGCACCGGCGTCGGCCTGCTGCTGCAGGGCTTTGCCGACATCGATGCAGGTAAGGTGAACCCTGCGGTTGCGCGCAAGCAGGCCAAGGAAGCAGCCGCCAAAGCACAAGCCGAAGCCGAGGCAAAAGCTAAGGAAGAAGCGGCGCGGGCGCAGGAGCAAGCAAAGGATAAGGAGCCCGTCTCCTCCGGATCAAGCTGGTTCGACAACGCCTTCAAGAAGACCAAGGAATGGTTTGAGGCGGAGCCGGACTCTGACTTTTAAAGGGGGAATGGAGTAAAGGTAAAAGGGTGTTGCCGCAAGTGCCATTCGCAGTTCGAAAAGATTCTCGGTTCTCGATTAGTGATTCTCGATTCTTGATTTCGCTACCGCAAATACCGTTCGCAGTGCTACGCTTGCTCACCTTTCATACCTAACTCCCTTCAACCTTTCCTTGCACCTGCGGCCCCGCCCAAGGTAGTAAAGGAAGAAAGGGGGAAGGAATAAAGGAAGACATAAGCAATAGCAATGTGTCCTTTACTCCCTTAAACCCTTACACTTTAATTTTCAACCCAATACAATAAATCAGCGGACCCAATTTAATCCGCTTTAGCCCACACAAAACATCCGATAATACTGGTTTCCAGAGGTGTGAACCAAGCTGAGGATACGGGCCACAAAAAATCCAGGAAATTTTCCGGCGGTTTAAGTCCGTCAAAAAAAATCCTGGGCAAAACTAATTAATCATGAACTTCGATTTCCCACAAGACGAAAGCCCGATCATCAAAGTGATCGGCGTAGGTGGCGGCGGTTCCAACGCCGTGAACCACATGTACAGCCAGGGCATCATCGGTGTCGATTTTGCCATCACGAATACGGACCACCAGGCCATGGAACTGAGCCCGGTACCGACCAAGATCCAACTCGGCCCCAACCTGACGGAAGGGCGCGGAGCGGGCTCGAAGCCCAACGTAGGCGCTCTTGCTTGTGAAGAGAGCATCGAGGACGTACGCAAGTACCTCAACAACAACTGCCGGATGCTTTTCGTTACCGCCGGAATGGGCGGTGGAACGGGAACAGGTGCCGCACCGATCATCGCCAAGACCGCCCGCGAGATGGGCATCCTGACGGTCGGTATCGTAACCCTGCCCTTCACTTTTGAGGGCCGCCGCCGCGCTACGAACGGCATGGAAGGGCTGAACGAACTGAAGGAGAACGTTGATACGCTCATCATCGTGAGCAACGACAAGCTCCGCCAGATCCACGGCAACCTGAACCTGAGCGAAGCCTTCGCTAAGGCCGACAACATCCTGACGACGGCCGCCAGGGGCATCGCCGAAATCATCACCGTTGCCGGTTACGTGAACGTTGACTTTGAGGACGTGAACACCGTCATGCGCGAGTCCGGCGTAGCCATCATGGGTACCGCCACCGCCGAAGGCGACGACCGCGCCCGCCAGGCCGTAGACCAGGCCCTCCACAGCCCACTGCTGGAAGACAACGACATCCGTGGCGCCCGCCACATCCTCCTGAACATCACCTCCGGTACCAAGGAGGTGACGATGGACGAGATCTTCGAGATCACCGAATTCGTACAGGAGGAAGCAGGCTACGGCACGGACCTGATCTGGGGTAACTGCTTCGACGAGAGCCTGGGCGACGGCCTCAGTGTAACCGTGATCGCTACCGGTTTTGGCGAGAACAAAAACAATATTTCCGGCCAAGCTTCCGACCGCCGCGTTGTTCACCTGGACGACCGCAAGCGCGACGACGACGACCAGCCTACCACGCAGACCCGCGTCAGCCTGGAAGACATCACCGGAGAGTCCGACCCCGTCGGCTACGGCAAAGACAACGCCGGTACCACCACCTTCGAGTTCGAGGACCTGGAGGAGGCCAAGGCCCGCTTGCGTCCGCGCACCCGTGGCGAAGAGCGCAGCTTCACCAACTCGTTCCTCCAGAACGAAGAAGAAGCCCGCCGGGAAGCCCTCCGCCTCGAACAGGTGGCCCGCGACGAGGAGCGCCGCGCGCGCTTGCGCAACCGTACCGAGCTGCCCAAACTCAGCAACCCGAAAGTGGTGAACGAACTGGAAAGCCAGCCCGCCTACCTGCGTCGCAACATCCAGCTAGACAACGTCGCCCCAAGCGACGAAGTAAAGCTCAGCCGCTGGAGCATCTCCGACGATGAGGAGATGCCGCTGCGCCGGGGGAACCGGTACCTGCACGACAATGTAGACTAGTAGTTAGGAACTAGAAACTAGGGAGCTAGAAACTAGTTCCTAGTTCCCTAGTTCCTAGTTTCCTAGTTCCTAGTTCCCTAGTTCCTAGAATACTTCCGATAAAATTTAGATTTCAACATGTGTTGAGTCTGGCGCCCGATTAGGCCCCAGCCTCAGCAATCACACCTTTTTTAGCTTTGGTTCGCGCACACCGGGGGGTCAATCCTGGTGTGCGCTTTTGTTTGTTACATCTTAAGGCAATACCTTTGAAAATGATAAAACGAATGCTGTTTGGATTAGTGTTATTACTTGTTGATGGAGCCGTATATCTTTTTTTAGGGATT
>CAYWMW010000003.1:0-19302 GCA_964458975.1 uncultured Lewinella sp.
TGGTACCCCGAGATGGAGATGGAGTTGTACCGCGGCATGTGTGTGGCAGTGTACCCCATGATGTCTTGAATGATGCGCATGCTGGGTGCGGGCGGGTAGATGTAGGTGTTGCGCACCATGAACTCCTTCAGGATGTCGTTCTGGATCGTTCCGGAGAGGAGCTTTTGGTCAACGCCCTGTTCTTCGGCCGCGACGATGAAGAAGGCCATGATGGGGAGTACCGCGCCGTTCATGGTCATGGAAACCGACATTTTATCCAGCGGGATCTGGTCGAAGAGCACCTTCATGTCTTCCACCGTATCGATGGCCACACCGGCCATGCCCACGTCGCCCGTCACGCGTGGGTGGTCGGAGTCGTAGCCCCGGTGCGTGGCCAGGTCGAAGGCGACGGAGAGGCCCTTTTGCCCCTGCGCGAGGTTGCGGCGGTAGAAGGCGTTGGATTCTTCGGCCGTGCTGAAACCGGCGTACTGCCGGATGGTCCACGGCCGGCCGGCGTACATGCTGGAGTAGGGCCCACGGAGGTAGGGAGGGATACCGGCGGCGTAGCCGAGGTGGTCTACGCCTTCCAGGTCTGCGGGGGTGTAGACTGGTTTTATGGGGATGCCTTCGGGGGTGTTCACCCCCGGACTCCGCTGGTCGCTACGCGACGGCACTGCGTCCGGGGTTACCCGAGGGGTATCCGCTACGCGGAAGCTGGCGTCGGAGGCGTGGTCGGGGGGAGGAGAGGGTGTGGAAGGGGGTGTGGACGCCCCCGAACTCCGCTGGTCGCTACGCGACGTCACTGCGTCCGGGGTTACCCGAGGGGTATCCGCTACGCGGAAGCTGGCGTCGGAGGCGTGGTCAGACGTGGCAGACTGGACGCGGCGAAAGGGGATTTTACTGAAGTCTATTGGTTGCATGGTATTTTACGGTAGGCGCGGCTTCAGCCGCTGGCTTAATGTAAAAGGCTCCGGCTTAAGCCGGGCCTACTGTATGGGCACCCGCAGCTGCTGTAGTGCTTGTTCAAAAACGAGGGCACCGGCGAGGGCACCGATCCGTTGTTCCTCTTCGCGTTCTTCCAAAATGGCTTCTGGAGAATAATGCTTTTTGACGAAATTAGTGTCGAAATCGCCACAGATGAAGGCTTCGTGACCAACGACGAAGCGGCCGAATGACAGGGTTGATTCAATGCCGATAATATGATAGTTATCAATGGCTTCGCGCATCTTAGCTAAAGCTTCTTCGCGGGTGCCGCCGAAGGTGATGAGCTTTGCGATCATGGGGTCGTAGTAGATCGGGATGTCCATGCCTTCCTCGAAGCCATCGTCAACGCGGATGCCGGGGCCGTAGGGCGGGTGGTACACGTGGAGGGTACCGATGCTGGGGAGGAAATTGTCCATCGGGTCTTCGGCGTAGACGCGCAGTTCGATGGCGTGGCCGTTGATGCGGAGGTCTTTTTGCCGGAAGGCCAGTTCTTCGCCCCGTGCGATCAGAATTTGCTGCTCCACGAGGTCTACGCCGGTGATGAGTTCCGTGACGGGGTGCTCCACCTGGAGGCGGGTGTTCATCTCTAGGAAGTAGAAATTGCCGTCGCCGTCGAGGAGGAATTCTACCGTTCCTGCACCGAGGTAATCACAGGCTTTGGCGCACTTGACGGCGGCTTCGCCCATGCGGTCGCGAAGGCTTTTGGGGCCGTTAGGCTTGAGGGAATACGGTCGGTTTTCTGCTTCTTCCTCCGCTTCTTTTTCGGGCGCGGCCGCAGGTGCAGCGCAGGTTTCAATGTCATCGGATAAGGGTACAGACGGCGCCTCTTCGACGACCTTCTGGTGTCTCCGCTGTACAGAACATTCCCGCTCGAAGAGGTGAACGACGTTGCCGTGGCTGTCCGCCAATACCTGCATCTCGATGTGCCGGGGTGAAGTGACGTACTTCTCGATGAAGACCGACCCGTCACCAAAGGCGGAGGTGGCCTCGGAAATGGCCCGTTCCATCTGTTCCTGTAGTTCCTCGCGGTTTTCGACGACGCGCATGCCTTTCCCTCCACCGCCCGCTGCGGCTTTGATGAGGATGGGGTAGCCGACTTCATCGCCAATCTTCTTGGCCAGTTCTACGTCGGTGATCGCTTCTTCGATGCCGGGTACCATGGGGATGTCGTAATCAGCCACGGCTTCTTTGGCGGCCAGTTTGTTGCCCATCACCTCGATGGCGTGGGGCTTGGGGCCGATGAAGATGATACCGGCGGCCTCGACTTGCCGGGCAAATTCGGCGTTCTCGCTCAGGAAGCCGTAGCCGGGGTGGATGGCATCGGCGCCGGTCTGCTTCGCTGCCGCGATGACCTTTTCCATGACCAGGTAAGACTGGTTCGAGGGGGCGGGGCCGAGCAAGACGGCTTCATCCGCAAAACGAACGTGCGGCGCGTTGCGATCCGCTTCGGAGTAAACGGCTACGGTGGCAATGCCCATGCGTTTGGCGGTACGCATTACGCGGAGGGCTATTTCTCCTCGGTTGGCTATTAGTATCTTTTTCATTTTCTTGTTTGGAGCGAGCTCTCTCCGAGAGCGATTTTGGATTGGCGCTTCGCGCTTTCGGCTTGGGGGGAGCGCTGCGCGCATTTTTTATCTCACAGCGTTTAACCGAGGTGAAACAGAGTTACACAGAGTTTCCGGCGTTGGAGTTGTAAGCGTTCTGGCTGGTTAAGGCTGGCTGGCTTTGGTGTGGACTTGTTGAAAGTCTTTCCATATTTTTTTGGCGAGGTGATCGGTTAGGTTTTCTAGGTAGTAGGAGCCGGCGGCGGGGTCTGCAACCCGGTCTAAGTAAGACTCTTCCCGCAACAAGTGTTGGATATTACGTGCTATCCGGCGGGAAAACGCAGTAGCTGAACCTTCACTCGCTGCAATGAAGAGCGTATCTGCACCGCCACAAACGGAGGCGACTGCCGCAGCGGTGCTGCTTATCTTGTTCAGGTTGACATCGCTGCCATTTAGCTGAGGTACGAAAGAAGTTAGTCGGCAAGGAGTAGAATGACCCGACTCACGTGCAATAAGCTGCCAGCAAAGACGAACCGCACGATTGTAAGCGAGGGTATGGTTAAAATCATGCGAGGGAAAGGTGAAAAACGTGGGGATATGTTCTGGCCGTTTACTAGCCGCCAGTAGGTCATAAACTACGCTTCCTCGCCCTTTCATTGTTTCTTCCTCGTCAATAATGATGTCGACTATTTCCTTGTAGATGCCTTGCAGTAAGCGTTTTTTCTGCGCTTCGGTCTTGGGTCGATAGAAGCTAAACCAAAGGCTTTCTGCTCCTCCGGTTAGTGCTTCGAGAGCAATTTTATTAGCTGTTTCAATGTCTTGCTCACTGATTTGGACACCAATTTTCCAACCCGGAGTAGATTTTAGTTGGGTAGGAGATGTCGGCAAGTCCTCCCGATGATGAAAAGGCGAAAACCTCCGCCCCGCCACCTCAAAATCAAGGCTGGAGAGCGGCTTGCCCTTCAGGTCTTTTTCGACTTTTGCCAGCCATTCGGCTTTGCTTATGTCTTGGAATTTGGTTGGCATGGTGTTGCGTTTGATCGATGCAGCCTCCGGCTGCGCGTTGGCGAAGCACTCTCTGAGTGTGAAGTCTCTGGAGCTCGCAGCCGGAGGCTGCGTCGTAAACTCGCATACGGAGCGTGCATTGACCGGGTTAATCGATTTCGATGAGGAGTTGGCGTTTTTCTACGGCCTCGCCTTTGGTGACGGGGATGGCCTTTACCTCGCCGTCACCTTCGGCTTTGAGGACGTTCTCCATCTTCATCGCTTCGAGGATGATGAGGGGGGTGCCTTCGGTGACTTGCTCGCCGGGCTTTACCATGATGTCCAGGACAAGACCGGGCATCGGGGCGATGACGTTCTTCGACTTGGCGGCGGAGACGGAAGAGAAGCCGAGTTGTTTAATTAGTTGGTCGGTCTCATCGGCAATTTGCATGGTCTGCTGGCGACCGTTGACGGTGAGGGTTACGGTTTTGGAGACAATGTCTAGGGCAAGAATCTCAACGTCATAAGATTTTCCGTCCTGAAGCAAGTGGTACTGGCCGGGGCCGTGTACGAGTACGTCGAGGCCAGCGAGTTGCGCTGCTTCGACGGGGTACTCCTGGTTGTTTATGGTTACCTGGTATTTGGGCATAGATCGATTGGTGGTGGATAAAAAAGGACTCGGTCACTTTAGGTAACATATTTACACGACGTCCCTTAGGGACGACCTAAGCTGACTGTATTCGGGCTTGCGCCAAGATAGCGGTTCCTTCGGAAAGATTTTGTGTTTTTATTAGCTATATTTGACCTAAGTTAACTGTGTGAAAACAACGCAGAAGTAAACGAGTTTACACTTCACAATATATCTACTACCATGAAAAGCTATTCCCTTCCTTCCACAAATACCAGCGGTTTGTTCTCCCTGGTGAAGTTGCTATTACTGTTGGCCTTGGGCTTAGTAGCCTTTAGCTGTCAGCAAGGTGGAAGCTCCTCTTCTTCCACGGATGATGCTCCGGAGATGGTAAAGGACTTACTCGCTCAGATGACAGTAGAGGAGAAGATTGCCGAGCTAACGCAGGATGCCCCCGCCAACGAACGCCTCGGCATCCCCCACATGCGCTACACGGAAGCGCTGCACGGCATCTGGCTGGACGGGGCTACGGTGTTTCCGCAGGCAATTGCGCTGGGCTCCACCTGGGAGCCGGAGCTGCTGATTGAGATGAACGGCCACGTAGCCCGCGAAGCCCGGGCGGCGAACATCAGCCACTGTTACTCTCCCAATCTCGATGTGATAACCGGAGACGGCCGCTACGGCAGGGTAGAGGAGTCTTACGGAGAAGACCCATACCTGGTTAGCCGGATGGGCGTAGCCTTCATCAATGGTTTGCAGGGAACGGGGGAAGAGCGCTTCGACGAGAACCACGTGATGGCTACGGCCAAACATTACGTCGGTTACCCCGAAAACCGTCGGGGTATTAACGGTGGCTTTAGCGATATGTCTGCCCGCAGGTTGTGGGAAGTACACCTGCCGCCCTTTGAGGCAGCGGTGAAGGAAGCTGGCGTAGGCTGCATCATGCCCGGCCACCAGGATTTCAACGGCATCCCGATGCACATGCACGGGGAAATGATTAACGGCATACTGCGCGACGAGTGGGGCTTCGACGGCTTCATCGTTTCGGATAATAACGATGTGAGCCGTTTGCAGATCATGCACAAAATAGCCCGCAACCGAACCGAAGCCGCCGTGATGGGCCTGAAGGCTGGGGTAGATATGGACCTCGTGATCGGGAAAAGCCCTGAGTTTTCGGCTTACATCGATCACGTACTCCTGGATACGCTGGAAGCAGACGCCAGCCTGATGGCCTACATCGACCAGAGCACCGAACGCATCCTGACCGCGAAGTACAAACTCGGGCTGTTTGACAACGACCGGACGGATTATCCTGAAAAAATGGTGAGCCTGCCCGCCGGTCAGGAAGCCGCCCTGAAGATTGCCCGCAAGGCGGTTACCCTGCTCAAGAACGATAACGACCTGTTGCCGCTGGACGTGAACAAAACGAAGTCCATCGCCATCATCGGCCCCAACGCGGCTGAGGTACGGCTGAAGAACGGTAAGTACACCCAGATGGGAGGCTACTCGGGCATTCCGCCTTACTACACTTCTCCGTTGGAAGGCATAACCGATTACGTGGAGGGGAAGGGCGTGAAGATCAATTACGCCGAAGGAACGGCCCTCACCGATACGAGTAAGAAAGGGTTCCCTAAAGCCATCGCAGCGGCGAAAGCATCCGACGTCGTCATTCTGGTCGTGGGCGGATCAACGGTAACCTGCGGCGAGGGAAGGGACCGGTCAGAAGTGGAGCTATTCGGTGTACAGAACGAACTGGTGGAAGCGATTCACGCCACGGGCAAACCGATTGTGGTGGTACTGCTCAATGGCCGACCACTCGCTGTCCCCTTCATCGCTGAGAATGTGCCCGCCATCATCGAGGGCTGGTATTTGGGGATGCGCACCGGCGAAGCACTGGCGGATGTGATCTTCGGAGACTATAACCCCGGTGGTAAGCTGCCGGTGAGCATTCCGCGCTCCACGGGTCAGATCCCGGTTACTTACCTGGAGCGGCCGGATTTCGTCGGCTCGGGTAAGGGGCTCTTTAAGTTTACGGATAAAAGCCCGTTGTTTCCGTTCGGTTACGGGCTCAGCTATACGTCGTTCGAGTACGGCCCTCCAACCCTCTCTGCACCTGCGGCCGCGCCTGATGAAGAAAGTACGGTATCCGTAACGGTCACCAATACCGGAAAACGGGACGGGGAGGAAATCGTACAGCTGTACATCACAGACGACTATGCCTCCGTAGGGCGTTACAATAAAATGCTCAAGGGTTTTGAACGCGTAGCCCTCAAAGCGGGTGAAACCAAGACCGTAACTTTCCCGCTAGGTTTTGAGGAACTGGCGCTTTACAACGCCGCGATGGAGCGGGTAGTGGAGCCGGGAACGTTTACGGTATCGGTGGGCTCGTCTTCCCGTGCGGAGGACTTGCAAACTGTTCGGTTTACGGTGGAGTGATGTACGGACTCTGGCCCCGCCTTCCCAACCTCTCTCCACGAGTGAGGGGCTTGTGAGATAAGTTGTGTAATTTAACTATGATTCTGTCCGTTTCATAAAACCGCCTCCCCAACCCCTCCCCACGGGGGAGGGGCTTGTGAAAACGCTTCGCGTTTTTTGGAGAGAAAATACCGATTTAGTGCAGCATTAAGCTTGCACGTTTTACTCGATAACCGAGGCTGTCTAATCTGACGCGCTCAGCCCACGGTAACCTCACCCCAACCCCTCTCCAACAAGCCTCGCCTCAGGCTCGGCGGAGAGGGGCTATTATTAGGAAACGCTCCGCGTTTCGACGGTGAAAACCCTTAAGGGGCTAGTAGAAACTTTAGCTCAAAGCCTCCCTTAATTTTAATAAAAGTCTACATGCAACTCCTAACAAACAAACTCCTTTTCGCGCTGCTGGCGATCATCTTTACCCTAAGTCTGAGCGCCCAACCGCGTGCAGAAAACCTTCGCTGTGAATACCTGGAAAACCCGGTAGGCATTGATGTGGATGCGCCGCGTTTGAGCTGGTGGATGCAAGACACCACCCCCGCCGCCCAGCAAACGGCCTACGAAATCAGGGTGGCAAAAACGGTGAAGGATTTGGGGAAACGTAAGCGGATTGTCTGGTCCAGCGGCAAAGTAGCCAGCGCAGAATCGAACCATATTGCCTACGCAGGCCCGGCGCTGAAGTCTGGTGAACGGCGCTACTGGCAGGTGAGAATCTGGAACCAGGAGGGAGAAAGCTCGGAATGGAGCGCGCCCGCCTTTTGGGAAACCGGTTTGCTCAACACCGAAGACTGGACGGCCGACTGGGTAACGCTGGCCAACGAACCCGCGTCCGAGACTTCCCTGCCCGCTCATTATTACCGCAAGGAATTCAGCGCGGGTAAACGGATCAGCTCCGCCCGCCTTTATGCTACTTCTCACGGCATTTACGAGTGCTTCATCAACGGTAAAAAGGTGGGCGACCAGCTGTTTACGCCCGGTTTTACCAGCTACCATAAACGGCTGCAGTACCAGGCATACGACGTGACGGATATGCTGGCAGAAGAGAACACCCTGACGGCCAACGTTGCCGACGGTTGGTTCCGGGGCTACCTCGGTTGGAAGGGCGAACGGGCTTACTACGGCGATCAACTCGCACTACTGGCCCAACTCGTGATTACCTATACCGACGGATCGACCAAGACAATCGGGACAGACGCAAGCTGGCGTGCGACGACCGGCGCGATCCGCATCGCTGACATTTACAACGGCGAACGCTACGATGCCCGCAACGAGCCGTCTGGCTGGCAACAAACGGGCTACGATGATTCCGGCTGGGCCAAGGTAGCTACGCCAGAGCTGCCGAAGAAACAACTCGTTGCCTCCAACAGTGTGCCGGTAAGGGCCATCGCTGAGATTACGCCAAAGGAAATCATCATCACGCCGAAGGGAGAGCGGGTGTATGACCTGGGGCAGAACATCGTAGGCCTCGCCCGGATTCGGGTGCAGGGGAACCCCGGCGACTCGGTCATCCTTCGCTTCGCCGAAGTGCTGGATAAGGACGGTAATTTCTACACGACCAATCTGCGGGCAGCTGAGGCGACCGATGTTTACGTCCTGAAGGGTGGGGGAGTTGAGGTCTTTGAGCCCCGCTTCACTTTTCACGGCTTCCGCTTTATTGAGGTAATTGGCTTTGAGCCGACGGTGGAGGAGTTGACGGGCATCGTGATCCACTCCGACATGACGCCTACCGGAACGTTTTCCTGTTCTGATCCGCTCGTGAACCAGCTGCAAAGCAACATCCAGTGGGGCCAGAAGGATAACTTTTTGGACATCCCGACCGACTGCCCGCAGCGCGACGAGCGCGCTGGCTGGACGGGCGACGCGCAGGTGTTCAGCATGACGGCAGCGTACAACTTTGACGTAGCGACCTTTTACACGAAGTGGCTTCAAGACCTGGCGGCGGACCAGCTTCCGAACGGGATGGTCACGCACGTAGTCCCCGACATGTGGGATGCGCGGGGTGGAGCTACGGCCTGGGGCGATGCCGCCATTGTAGTACCCTGGACGGTGTACCAGAGCTACGGCGACGAGCGAATTCTGGAAGCACAGTTCCCCAGCATGAAGGGCTGGGTTGAGTTTATGCGCAAGCGGGCCGGAGAAGATCTGCTCTGGAACAACGTGAAAGACTGGCACTGGGGAGATTGGTTAGCTTTCCAGGCCGGCAAACCCGATTATGCGGGCTCGGTGACGGAGAAAGACCTGATCGCTACCGCCTACTTTTACTACTCGACCGAGAAACTGGCGCAGGCGGCGAAAATTATCGGTAAAAAGGCGGAGGCTGAACGGTACTTCAAGCTGGCGGGAGAAATCAAAGATGCTTTCCAGCATGAGTACTTCACGAACAGCGGGCGAATGGTGTCTCATACCCAGACGGCTTATGCTTTGGCGATTTCGTTCGATCTTGTCCCTCCTGCTTTGTTTGACAAAGCGGCTGCTTACTTCGCCGCCGACCTTGAACGCTTCGGCCACCTTACGACCGGTTTTGTCGGGACCCCGCTGCTGTGTTCCAGCCTGTCTAAAATTGGACGGGATGACCTGGCCTTTAAGCTGCTCAACCGTAAGCAGTACCCCTCCTGGCTCTACCCCGTTACCCAGGGGGCGACGACCATCTGGGAGCGGTGGGATACGCAGAAACCGGACGGTACGATCATTGAGGGGATGAACAGTTTCAACCACTACGCCTACGGAGCGATCGGGGAATGGCTGTACACCCACGTAGCTGGCCTGCGGACGGACCCGCTGAAGCCAGGGTACCGTCATTTCTTCCTCGATCCGCACCCCGGCGGAGGGCTGACGAACGCGACCGCAGAACTGGATACGCCCTACGGGCCAGCGCGCTCGGCCTGGAAAATAGTTGGCAACGAATTTGTCTATGAGGTAACCATCCCCGCCAATACAACGGCCACGGTTTCCTTGCCAGATGAAGTAACGCAGGTTACTAACGTTGCGTCGAAAACAGGCGCTGCAGCTGCTCTAAATCAATTAAAGAAGGAGCGTTCTGCCAAGCTGCCCGCAGGGAAATATGTGCTCACCTGCACAATTTCCGAATCTGGCAAGTAGCTTTGCTGACCACAACGCCTTTGTACTATGAGTAGACTTACCCTGGATGATTTTTCCGTAAAGGTTTCCTTACCCGTTCAGTGGGGAGAGATGGACGCTGCTAACCACGTGAATAATGCCGTGTATATGCGGTGGGTCGAATCCGCCCGGCTCGCGTATTTTAAGGAAATGGGTATGGACACTACTTTCCGTGGACAGGACGCCGGGCCGATTCTGGCGTGGCAAGACTGTAAGTACATTTTACCCGTCACCTACCCGGACACCATAACGATTGGGATAAGAACGCTTCAGGTAGAAGCAGATCGCTTTCGGATGGAGTGTGGTATTTTCTCGGAGAAGCACGACCGGCTGGTGGCGATTGCGAAGCAGGTCATTGTGCCCTACAGCTTCAAAGCATTACACAAAGTGAGTATGCCGGAAGCCTGGTTGTCGGGAATTGACCGGATTGAGGCGGGGGAGTAGGATATGACTTCAAGCCTTAGCAATGTATCCAATTCCCGGAGCTCCACTGATTCATTTCCTCCTTGAAACCCTCGGTATAGTGCTGGCGCTTGGTTACTACGCCCGGCTGCGAAAGGCTTACCGTGACCCGATATCGGATGATCATCGGTTGAGCTTACTGATTGCCGCTACTTTTGGGGCTTTCGTTGGCTCACGGTTACTGGGTAGCCTGGAAAGTCCGGAGTTGTTTTTTAGCAGTGGCGGCCCTGCGGGCTGGTTGTACTTTTTCCAGTCGAAAACCATTGTCGGTGGTTTGCTCGGTGGTTTGTTTGCCGTGGAGGGAGCTAAGAAGATCATCGGCGTACGGCAGCGCTCTGGAGACGTTTATGTCTATCCACTGATTCTGGCCATGATGATTGGTCGGGTCGGCTGTCTGGCGATGGGGGTGGGGGAGCCGACCTACGGTTTGCCAACGGATACCTGGCTTGGTCTTGACCTTGGCGACGGTGTGCTGCGCCACGCAACGGCGCTTTATGAGATTGTTTTTCTGGGTTTACTGTGGCTGGGCCTGCGCTGGCTGAGCGGACGGTTTGACCTGCGCTCCGGCCGCTTGTTCATGCTTTTTCTGAGTAGCTATCTTTTGTACCGTTTTCTGATTGGTTTTTTGCAGCCGCAGATTCCGCTGGCGGGGCTGGGGGCGATTCAGTGGGCTTGTTTGGTGGGGATGGTTTGGTATGTTATAGACGAATAATCTAAATAATCCTAAACCCTCTTTTGTGTTTTCGTCCGTACCTTCCCGAACCAACCAACAAGAATGCAAGGAACCTACACTTACTACGACTACACCCAATCCCTCTGCCCAGAGTGTCTTCGCCGGATTGAGGCAAAAATTGTATTTCAGGACGGCAAAGTGTGGATGCGCAAGCGTTGCCCCGAGCACGGCCTGAGCCGGGTACTGATCGCTACCGACGTAGAATATTACAAACGCATCAGGAACTACAACAAAGCCAGCGAATACCCCAATCAGTTCCATACCCCGGTTACCTGGGGCTGCCCTTTCGACTGTGGCTTGTGCGCGGACCACGAGCAGCACAGCTGCCTGACGGTACTGGAAATCACCGACCGCTGCAACCTGAGTTGCCCGACGTGCTACGCCAACTCCGCCCCGAACTACGGCGATCACCGAACGCTGGCGGAAGTAGAGCGAATGCTCGATGCGGTGGTAAAAAGCGAAACCGAGCCGGACGTTGTGCAGATCAGCGGAGGCGAGCCAACGATTCACCCTGATTTCTGGAAAATCATGGATAGGTGCAAAGCCAGGCCGATAAAACACCTGATGCTGAACACCAACGGGCTACGGATCGCCAACGACCCAGGTTTTGCGGAGCGGCTGGCCTCCTACCAACCCGACTTCGAGGTCTACCTCCAGTTCGACAGTTTTCGCCCTTCAGTTCTGAGCTGTATGCGGGGCAAAGACCTCACGAAAGTACGTGAAAAAGCCATTGCCAACTTAAACAGGGTAGGGCTTTCCACAACGCTGGTCTGCACCCTGCAACGTGGGCAAAACGACGATGAGATGGGGGAAATCATTGCGTACGCCCTCAAACAAGACTGCATCCGGGGTGTGACCTTTCAGCCAACCCAGGTAGCGGGGCGGACGGAAAACTTTAATCCGGCAACCGACCGCCTCACCCCAACGGAAGTCCGCCAGCGTATCCTGGATCAGACACCGCTGCTCAACCCGGACGACCTCATTCCTGTTCCCTGCAACCCCGATGCCCTCACAATGGGCTACCTACTCAAACTGGAAGGAGAAGTATTCCCACTTACCCGCCACGTAAACCCGGCGGCTTTGCTGGATTCCACTACCGCCAATACCATTGTTTACGAGCAGCAGGATGCCGTCCACGCCCAACTGCTAGGTTTGTTCAGTACTGGTTGTAGTGTGGATGTTGCGCAGGAGGGTTTTCACGAACTGATGTGCTGTCTGCCGCCGGTAAAGTCTGCATCTCTGGGCTACGGCAATCTCTTCCGAATCATCATCATGAACTTCATGGATGCCTATGATTTTGATGTCCGATCGGTAAAGAAAAGCTGCGTCCACATGGTCCAGCCCAACGGCCACATCATTCCCTTCGAGACCATGAATATGTTCTACCGTACGGAGATGCAGCGGGCGAACCTGGCCATGCTGCGGGCGGAGGTTCCGGTCTTCAACAAAGAAAAATTCCTTCAGAATGAAGAATAAGGAAACCTACTGGGTACAGCGGAGGAACGTTGTTTGATTTGTAGAAAAGCCTAATCTGTACATTCTTTTTAACCTGTTCTAATGACTTACCAACGCAAAGTGATCTATTACTCCCTCGGAGCCCTTCTGGGGGTTGCCGTCCTGAGTTTCCTGGTGGAATTGCTGGATGGAGGCAAAGTGGATACATTGAGCATCGGGCTGGTTGCCTTAGGGTTTTCAGTCTTTGAAGCCGCGATTCTGCTAATGATTGCTTTCGGAATCGCACTCTTCGGGGAAGACGATATGACGGAAGTCGTTCCCGCTTCAGAAGATGTACTAGACGGAAAAGACAACTACGAGCGCAAGCTGACCAAAGCAAGAAGGGCGAAGGCTTTTCTTGCCGCAGCGGGTTTGGTGCTCCTGCTGGGGGGGTCTTTGTGTTATGGGAGCTTGGGGCTTGGTGGTGGGATTGATGTTCGATGAGGGAAATACCCAACTCGCCAGTCGAATTCTTTTTTGCTCAATTGGTTCTGCGACTTTTCCTGCAAATAATGAATTCGTGAACTCCGAATCACGAATCACCATTTTGCCAAAGCAAAAAAGTTCGCCTGTCGAGTTGGGTAGTAAAGAGAACGGTTTTTACCGCCCCATCCAGCCTCCGTCCACGAGTAGTACGGCACCGCTGACGTAGTCTGCGGCCGGGCTGGCGAGGAAAACAGTTGGGCCTTTGAAGTCTTCCGGTTGGCCCCAGCGGCCAGCGGGGATACGGCCGAGGATGGAGGTGCTCCGCTCGGGGTTATCCTGCAGCGCCTGGGTGTTATCGGTGGCGATGTAGCCGGGGGCGATGGCGTTTACCTGCACGCCTTTGCCAGCCCATTCGTTGGAAAGGGCCATGGTGAGCTGACCGATGGCGCCCTTGGAGGCCGCATAGCCGGGAACGGTGATGCCGCCCTGGAAAGTGAGCAGGGAGGCGGTGAAGATGATCTTACCGCTGCCGCGTTCCACCATGTCGCGGCCGAACTCGCGGGCGAGGATGAACTGGGCGGACTGGTTAACTTCGATCACCTTATCCCAGTACTCATCGGAGTGGGTGGCGGCGGGCTCCCGGAGGATGGTACCGGCGTTGTTGACCAGAATATCGGGCGTGCCGCTGTCGTCTTTCACTTGCTGGATGAAAGCTTTCAGGGCGGGGCGGTTACTGAAATCGCACTGGTAGGCCTTGAAGGAACGGCCGAGGGCGGTAACGGCTTTTTCGATGGCGGAGCCGCTGGTTTCCAGGCTGGCGGAAACACCGATGATGTTGGCGCCCGCTTCGGCAAGACCGACGGCCATCGCGAAGCCGATGCCGCGCTTACAGCCAGTGACGAGGGCGGTTTTTCCGGCGAGGTTGAAGTTTTCTAAGATCATTTTGAGCAATGTTTTTGTGGGTATTCTTTTTTGTAAAACGTTCCCTGCATCCTGCGGCCGCGCCCTGAAAAAGCGTAGGTTCAGGCGGCGCGAACGCAGGATGCAAAGAAACGGTAAAGGCTTCGTATCCTCGCCCGATAACAAGGATTAATTGCGGAAACCAGGGCTTTAAGCCTGACAGTCCAGCAAGACTTTCATCCCGTCCGGACTGCGGTCGATGTTTTCAAACACCCGTTGCACCTCGGAGAGCGGGGCGACCGAAGTAATCAGGCTGCTAAGCTGGAGTTTTCCGCCAGAAACGAGCGCAATCGCCTGCTCGTAATCTTCCGGTTCGTAGACCCGTGCGCCGATCAGCTTAAGCTCTTTCCAGAAAAATTTGAACAGGTTAACGGGCCTTGGCGTGCCGTGAATGGCCACCATCACGATGCGGCCACGGATGCCCGCTACTTCCGTCATTACGTCCACCGTTGGTTGCACGCCCGCCACCTCGAAAACCACGTCGGCAAGCCCGCCCGCCGTCTTTTCGGAGACGTAAGCCACCAGGTCGGTCTCCGCCGGGCTAACGACGTCGAAACCCATGCTCCGGGCCAGTTCGATGCGCACCGGGTTCATCTCCGAAATGATCACCCTGCCGCCCGCTGCGCGGGCCACCAAAGCGACGAGCATCCCGATCGGCCCTCCACCCAGTACCACGGCGGTTTCTCCCGCTTGCAGGCCCGATAACCGAACATCATGGCAGGCAACCGCCAAAGGCTCCGTCAGTGCGGCAAGCTTCATGTCTATACCCGCAGGGAGTTTGTGCAGCGTGAAGGCCGGCACGTTCCAGTACTGCTGCATGGCCCCCGGGCTATCAATGCCGATGAACTTGAGGCCAGCGGCAATGTGGCTGAAACCCTTGTCCGATGGTTGCTCCGCCCGGTCGTCCAGCGGGCGAACTACCACGGGGTCACCAACCTCGAAGTTCGTCACCTCAGCCCCGACGGCATCGATGGTGCCCGACATTTCGTGGCCGATGGTGAGGGGCATTTTTACCCGCTGGTCCATCATACCGTGGAAGATGTGGACGTCGGTACCGCAAACGCCGCAGTAGGCTACTTTGATGCGAACCTCGCCCGCTCCTGGTGCTTCGACCGGAGCATCTACGACGCTGAATTGTTTGTTGCCGCTGTACTGGGTGGCGCTTTGCATGCTTGGTTAAGTTTGAAACTGTGTGCTTATGACGCACAAGGTATTTATTTATTAGAAATTAAGCCTAAAGAATATCTATTTTAGCCCAACGTCAAACACTCTCACTATGAGCAAGAGCGAATTCCCCGACCCCTTCGAAGCCGCAAGAGAAAAAAACGGCCTTGGGCAGATAAACGACCAGGACGATCCAGTCATCATGCTCCTGTGCCTGAAGGACGTCCGTAAGGCTGCCCACAAATACCAGACTTTTAAGTCGGGCGCCGTGCCCGGCCGAATAGTGGTGCCATCGGAGGTCAATATCCGTAAAACCCGGCAAGTGCCCTTCGAGATGGACCCACCGGAACACACCGCCTACCGGGCCGTACTGGAAGACTGGTTTCGAAGACCTTTGGCGGAAGCTTATACGGAGCAACTTGGCAAACAAATCAGCAAAATTATCGACAACGCACTTCAGCAAGACACCGTTGAGGTGGTGGAAGAGTTTGCCCTGGTGATGCAATCGCAAGCGCTAACGTTGCTACTAAACATCCCCTTTGAGGAAGCCGAGACCTGGATTTCCTGGGGCACCCACGTCTTCCGCAGCGAGGGTGTTGCCCTGGACGAAGAGAAAGCCAACATCCTCTACGACTACATCGACGCACAGATCGAAAATTCAATCGCTGAGCCCGGAGAAGACCTCTACTCCGTACTTCTCGCCACGGAGGTGAACGGCAAGAAAATGACCAAAGAAGAAGTGCGGGGCGTGATGATTCTCACCTTCGCCGGAGGACGGGATACGCTGATCAACGCCATCACCAACTCAGTGGCCTACTTCGCTGAGCACCCGGAATCTTTGGCACGCCTGCGGGAGGAGCCGGAGATCGTGGCGAAGAGCGTCGAGGAGCTCATCCGCTACTTCGCGCCGCTAACGCAAATGGGAAGGGTAGTGACCCAGGATACCGAGGTGTGTGCCCACGCGGTAAAGGCCGATGCCCGTATCTCCCTCTGCTGGGCCTCCGCCAACCGGGATGCCCGCACCTTCGAGCACCCCAACAAAATTATCCTGGACCGTAAGATGAACCCCCACGTAAGTTTTGGCTTCAGCCACCACAACTGCCTCGGTGCTACCCACGCCCGACAACTGTTGCGTACCTTACTGACCACGTTGGCCAGTAAAGTCCGAGCCATCGACATCCTTGACCACAAAGACAATATCGAGGAGTTGGGGGAGTTTCGGCGGAAAGTTGGGTTTGATTCCCTGACGGTTCGTTTTAACCCAATACCAATAAAATAACAGACAATGGCAAAAATTACGTTCATCACCACTGATGGAAATTCTCACACCGTAGAGGGAAACGCTGACACCGTCATGGAACTCGCCCGGGCGCACAACATCAGTGGCATTCTCGGTAATTGTGGTGGCGTCTGCTCCTGCGCCACCTGCCACGTACACGTTGCACCGGAACACATCGCGAAAACCGGCAAAGCCACCGTATTCGAGCAAGACCTGCTCGAACTAGACGATAACGCCGATGAGTACAGCCGCCTGTCTTGCCAGATTGATGTTAGTGAGGCGATTGATGGAGTGGTTTTTAAGGTAGCGGAGTAAGGGAAGAAGGGGGGAAGGGAGAAAGGGAAGCGGCTCGCTCTCCTTTCTCCCTTCTCCCTTTCTCCCTTTACTCCCTTCCCCCTTTACTCCCTTCTCCCTTTCTTCCCTTCCCCCCTTACTCTACCCCCTACGCCGCTGCCCCGAGTACTCCAACGTATCCCCCTTACCGAAGCCATAGCTGAAACCAAGGGTGATGAACCGCCCGCGCAGCCGCCGACTGAACTGGAAAACCTCCACCTGATCGATGATGCTCTCCTGAATGCGGGACGCGAACAGATCGCGGACGCTGAAGCTCACTGCGCCTTTGCCCTTGAAGAGTTTTTTGCGCAGGCCGAGGTCCATAAACAGCTGGTCTTGCACCTCACTCTGGACGGTCAGGAAGGCCGAGCGGTACTGCCCGGTGACCTCAAAATCAAAGTCAAGCGGCAGGTTGAATTTACTGGTGACCTTGCCGCTGTACTGGTCCGCAGAAAAGTCAAACGTCTGCCCCTCCAACTCGCCCTCGCGGGAGAAGAAATTATAGTTGAGGTCTCCGGTGATGGTCATGAACTTGGCGGGAATGGTCTTGAAGTTCAGCTCCAGCCCGGTGGTCAGGTTAGTACCGATGTTGCGCGGCGTGGTGAGGCTGACGTTGTCCTGAAAGGTCGTAATCCGCTCCACTACCTCGGTGGTGTAGCGCTGGTAAACGCCGAAGTTGAAGGAGGTTTCCCCGAGGATGAAGATGCTCGTCAGCTCATAAGAATCCGTAAATTCCGGCTGGAGGTTGGGGTTTCCGGCCCGGATGTTGAAGTTGTTGCGCGGGTTGAAAAACGGGTTCAAATCCCAGAGCCGGGGCCGGAAAATGCGACGGGAGTAACTCGCCTGGAGGGAAACAGCATCGGAGATTTTATAAGAAGCCGCCGCACTGGGGAAGAGGTTGGAGTAATTCTGGTCGTTGCCTTCATTGGTGGTTTCCAGCAGGGTAGTGAGGTCGGTATTTTCGATCCGCAGGCCCGCCTTCACGCCGAGGCGGGGGAACTGGTAGGAATAGGTGCCGTAGAGGCCGAGTACCTTCTGGTTCCAGTTGAAGACGTTGGTCAGGTCCTGGTCCACGATAAAGTCGCTGCCGTCGAAATTGCTCACCGAGAAGTCGTTGTTCACGTCGCTGGTGACGTACTGCGCGCCGGTTTCGAGCGTCATTTTCTCGTTGATCGGGCGGGTGTAGTCTACCTTGAAGGTGTTTTCCTGCTGGCCGAAGTTGGTGCGGGTGCGCTGCTGGCCGTCGCGGTCCAGGCCAGAGAGGGTATTGTCCTGAAAGGCCGAAGACTGGTCTTTGGAGAACAGGGTGCCGAGGGCGCTGAAGATGAGGTCGTGGTCTTTATGGTCCTCAAAATCGCGTTTGTACTGGAGCTCAAACTGGTACTTCGGGTTGGTGGCCTCGGTCACTTCCTCCCGCTGCCAGGTGGAAAGGACTTCGTTGGCCGCATCCGTGAGGGTGAAGTTGGTGGCGGAGGGCTGGTCTTCGATCTCGTAGGAGAAATTGCCGGACAGCGTAATGATGTTGCGCTCGTTGATGATGTAGTCCGTACCGAGCACGGCGTTGTAGTACAGTTCGTTGCGGAACTCGGTGCCCACGCTGGAGACGGTGTTGCCACTGACGCGGTCCTGGTTGATGGCCCGCTCATCGTTCGGTAGCTCCCGGTAGCCGACGCCGAGCTGGCTGAAGAGGTTGAATTTGTCCGTCCGGCGGTTCAGGCTCAGGCCAACGCTGTGGTTGTCTGGCGTACCGGTGTTGACGGAAATGGCGCCGTTGAGGCCCTTGCGTTCCTCTTTCTTCAGGACGATGTTGATGATGCCCGACGTCCCCTCCGCATCATACTTGGCCGAAGGGTTGGTGATCACCTCGATGCTCTCGATCATGTCTGCCGTGATGGTGCCCAGCAGGTTGCCCTGCTCGCTGGCGATCACGGAGGGCTTACCGTTGATGAGTACCTGCACGCCGCCACTGCCGCGCAGCTGTATCTGGCCTTCGATGGTGACGTTGACCGAAGGAACGTTGTTGAGAACCTCCAATGCACCTGCACCCGTGCTGCTTAAATCTTTGCCTACGTTAAAAACGCGCTTGTCCAGCTTAAATTCCGTCTGCGATTTTTCGGCGCGGACGGTCACTTCTTCCAGCGTCTGGCCCGTCGCTTTCAGCTCAATCAAGCCCAGGTTGGCTTCGCCGTTGACGAAGGCAACTTCCTCCACACGCCGCGTCTCGAAGCCGATGAAACTTACGTCCAGAAAAACCTTTGCGGCCGTAGTTTCCAGGCTGAATTTCCCGGCTAAATCGGTGGTGGTACCGCCGATGCCGTTACTGGTGGTGGCATCAGAAATCAGTACCGTGGCAAACTCAATGGGTTGGCCGCTGCTTTGGTCCACAACGCGGCCGGTGATGGTGTTCTGGGCGCTGACGCAGGTGCAAAAAAGGGTAAGGAGGAGCAGGGTAGGGAGGTGGCGGTTTTGCATGGGGGTGGGGGCTTTTGCTTTGGTATCGCATAACAGACGGTAAAGGTGGGGAATGGTTTAGGAATGGCTTGGCCTTTTTGTAAAGTTCCCACCTGATGAATGGCCCTGAAATGCTGTCCCGATCTTTAGGCCAACCCGTAAGAATAGGGTACTTTTAGCCTAAGGGACGTTCCTAACCTGAAGGTAATACCGTTATATATTGCTCCTGGAAACCCCCCCCCCCAAAAACCGCACCCCGCGGGGGGCGCGGTGGTTAAACGATACGGTGTAGTGT
>CAYWMW010000003.1:19312-34962 GCA_964458975.1 uncultured Lewinella sp.
CTCCCTAAATCCCTCCCCACGGGGGAGGGACTTGTGAAAACGCTATGCGTTTTAGCGTAGAAATTAAAAAAGGAGTGTCCGGTATGCCGTGGAACCTTCAGAATGCTCCCTTATCAATCTACACAAAAGCAAAATTGATACCGTACTGGAAAGAGTATAACGGGAGTACGGGCAAAATACCCGTTTCCGCCTGGCCAAATAGAGATATAAATACTGAAGAAGAACGCATAGAGCTGGTCCCGTACGGCTGCACAACGTTGAGGATTTCTCAGTTTCCTGTTATTGAGGTGCATAAGAGGGAGTAGGGGGAATAACTTACAGTCAGCCTTTCTAGGGTGCCAATAGATGGTGTGATCCTAAGACCCTGGGAGGTGCAGCATCCCTTCCGGTAGCGGGGTAGGGGAGCGCTCGAATGGTAGAAGGCCTTTTAAAGGTTTTACATAAATGGTGGAAAGACACCAATGCCCCAATTCCTGCATTAAATCCTGAATATGAACATTGAAAAAACCGAATACATAACTGAGTAGGAACAGTGAAGGACGTTTCCAGAGCTTGAAAGAAAAATACATTACTTAACATAACATAAATTATAAGCAAAATGGTCACGCCTTTAGTAGGGGGCGACGTCGCGCAGGTGCAATGGGAAGAACGCGTGCAAAGATTGTGGGGCAAAGCTCCTGCCGGAAAAGGAGACCGCCGTGTCGGTAAAGGTCGGCTCATGTGGGGAGAAACCCTGCCCCGCCCCCATCCACGCCCGCGTCGGAGAGTACGCCGGGTAGAGAACCTTGCCGAATTTGGTCAGACAATCGAGTTGTAAGTGCGCCGTATTGGCAATGTTAGGGAACCTGATGATTAAGCAATTACCATAGTCCGGGCGCTACCCTGCCCTTTCAACCCACCCTGCATCCTGCGGCCGCGCCATAAATTTTACATTAACTTGTCCTGACAACGTTTTTAAATACCGTACCTTTCTCCAAAATACAGCAACATGAACAAAGTATGCGCGGACGCAGGTGCAGCGATAGTTGGAATTAGCAATGACATGACGCTAATGCTCGGTGGCTTCGGCCTCTGTGGTATCCCCGAAAACTGCATCGCCGCCCTGGCGAAAAGCGGCGTTACGGGCCTGACCTGCATCAGTAACAACGCTGGTGTAGACGACTTCGGCCTCGGTTTATTGCTGAAAAACCGCCAGATAAGGAAGATGATCGCCAGCTACGTCGGCGAAAACGCGGAGTTTGAACGGCAGATGCTCTCCGGAGAGCTGGAAGTGGACCTCATCCCCCAGGGCTCGCTGGCCGAACGCTGCCGGGCCGGTGGCGCGGGCATCCCCGCCTTCTTCACCCCCGCAGGCTTCGGCACCGAAATCGCTGAAGGCAAGGAGGTCCGGGAGTTCAACGGTAAGCCCCACATCCTGGAATCCGCCCTCACGGCAGACTACGCCATCGTGAAGGCCTGGAAGGGCGACCGCCTCGGCAACCTGATCTATAAAGGCACCGCTCGCAACTTCAACCCCGTGATGGCCATGGCCGGTAAAATCACCATCGCTGAGGTAGAAGAACTCGTAGAACCCGGAGAACTCGACCCGAATAACATCCACACCCCCGGAGTTTTCGTACAGCGCATCTTTCATGGCGCTAAATTTGAAAAACGGATTGAACAGCGGACCGTACGGAGTCTTTAGTAGTTGCTGCCGCACAGCACAAAGACATACCCCACCAGTTATCGCGTAGCGATTACATTATAGTAACCTCGGACGAAGTCCGGGGTCTTCACCACCCTCCGGACGGAGTCCGGACATACGCCCAACAGAAATGCTAAACCGCAACCAAATAGCCCAAAGAATCGCCCAGGAAGTCCAGGACGGCTGGTACGTCAACCTCGGCATCGGCATCCCCACCCTGATCGCGAACTACGTCCCCGAAGACCTAAGCGTCGAGTTTCAGTCGGAGAACGGCATCCTCGGCATGGGCCCCTTCCCCTTCGCGGGCGAGGAGGACGCCGACCTGATCAACGCCGGCAAGCAAACCATCACCGCCCGCCCCGGCGCGGCCATTTTTGACTCCGCCACCAGCTTCGCCATGATCCGGGGCCAGCACATCAACCTGACCGTGCTCGGAGCAATGGAGGTAGCCCAGAACGGCGACATCGCCAACTGGAAGATCCCCGGTAAGCTCGTCAAAGGCATGGGCGGCGCGATGGACCTCGTCGCCTCGGCCGAAAACATCATCGTGGCCATGATGCACACCAACCGGAAGGGCGATTCTAAAATCCTGGAGCGCTGTACCCTACCCCTCACCGGTGTTGGCTGCGTGAAGAAAATCGTGACCAATATGGCGGTGCTGGAAGTTTTGGGGGACGGGTTTCGGCTTTTGGAACGGGCACCGGGGGTGACCGTTGAGGAGATTAAGGCGGCTACTGCGGGGAGACTTGTTGTTGAGGGGGTTGTGCCGGAGATTTTGGTTTGAGGGCTTGGGTGTTGATGGTTTTGAGATAGTGGGCTGTTAGTTTGTTTTTAAGAATACTGAAGGGATGGTGAAAATATTTTCTCTTTGGCGTTCCTTAGGTAGTGCGGGAAATACCAACCACTTTAAAAAAAGCATGTCTCAATTCGCACCAAAACAAACTTCACAGCCCTACCTCACGCTCTATCAACGAGGGCAGTAATCAACGGTCCTCTTATACCTGTTTTTTTAAAAGCCCGTTTGCATCGAGAAGATGCCTTCGGGCTCTTTTATAATTTGGGCGCTAACGCAGGATGCAGGGAAAGGTTTCCAACATTGCACACCCCACCTACCGGCCATGATTCTGAGATTGCTCAACGGTCCCCACCAGCACCGCCACGCAAGCATCCCCAGTAACGTTTACCACCGTCCGGCACATATCCAGCGGCCGGTCAACGGCCAGGATCATCGCCAGCGCCAAAGGCAATTTCTCGGAAGGAAATCCGACGGATTCCAGCACAATCACCAGCATCACGATGCCCGCACTCGGCGCCCCGGCCGCGCCGATGCTGGCTAGCGTAGCCGTCAGCACAATCACCAGCTGGTCGTTCCAGGCCAGTTCGTGGCCGAGCACCTGACACACGAACACCGTCGCGATGGCCTGCATCAAACTCGTCGCGTCCATATTGATCGTCGCGCCTACCGGGCAGACGAAGCTTACGACCTCGTTCTCCACTTCGAGCCTTTCTTCGAGGCAATCCATCGTTACCGGCAGGGTGGCCATACTTGAGCTCGTAGACAGGGCCACCAGCTGCGCGGGCATGATGCCCCGCAAAAAAGTCTTCAGCGGCATCCCGCTAAAAGTTCGGGCGAGGAGCGGGTAGATCATCAGCATGATCGCCATGCCTAACAACAGCACCCCGGCGTAGCTGATGAGCGCCTTGATGATGCCCGCGTCGGAGGTTTCCGCAAAAAGCGCAGCCATGAGGGCCACCACCGCGTAGGGAGAAACCAGGATGATGAGGTCCACCATCTTCAGCAGCACCACGTTCAGCCCGTCAATCAGCTTTTTGATCGGAGACCGGCTCTCCTCCGGTACCAACAAAAGGCAAATACTGAAGAAGATGGTGAAGAAGATCACCTGCAGCAAACTCCCGTTCTGGCTCAGGCTTTCGAAGATGTTGCTGGGCACCATCCTGACAAAAAAGTCGAGCGGCCCACCCGCTGCGTTACGGGTTCCTGTTTCCACCTTCGTGTTGATGCTGTCCGGCATTCCGGCCTCCAGCGTAGCGAGGGTATCGGCACTGACGAAAGCCCCAGGCTCAAAGAAGTTGACCAGCAGCAGACCAAGTAAAACGGCAAAGACGGTCGTCAGCATGTACCAACCGATGGTTCGTAAACCCATACGGGACAGCGAGGTAAGGTCTTTGAGGTCACTGATCCCTTTGGTCAACGAAACAAAGATGAGCGGTACGGCGATGAACTTCAGCAGCCGGATGAAGATGTCTCCCACGGGCTTGATCCAGCGGCCGACAAAGTCCGGCCCACCGGCAAGGTTGGAGGCTGCAAAACCTATTCCCGCTCCAGCGATGATGCCGATCAGAATTTGAAAATGAAGGGGAACACGGGGAGTACTGACTGACATTTCGGAGCAATTAAACAGGCACGGTTGCCACCACTGCCCTACGAACTATTATGAAGCTGCGTACACTGCGGCAGAAGTCCGCGTTTTTTTTGAAGAGTAAGCCCCTTACCTCACCACCAGTTTCCGGGCAAAAGTTGCGTTATCGTAGGTGATCAGCACCTGGTAAACACCGGCAGGAACCTCGGGCAGTACGTATTCGCCCCGTACGGGGCCGCCGTCTTCAATGTGTATCTTCTGGTAAACAAGTCTTCCGGCACCAGACAATACCCTTACGTTGACGCTACCGGCCTGCTGCAGCTCCGGGATGTTGACGCTGAAGTCGCGATGAGCAGGATTGGGGATGATCGTTGGCCCCTGGCTTGGGTTGGGAGTTTCTGCGGTGCTTACGGGGATCACCCTCCCGGTTATCTCGTAGATTGATCCACGGGAGAGGTCCGCAACGTAAAGGTTGCCCTCGTCGTCTTCCCCGAAGGTGGAGATATTACCGATAGCCGTATCACCGGCTACGGGGTTACGCTGTACCGAAAGGCTACGCCCGCTCCCTTCGTCCGGGCTAATGATGAAGACATTTGGAACAGCATAGTCCGCACAGATATAATGCCCGAGCAGGTCATCCGCTTTGGTGCCACGGTACACAAAACCACCGGTTACCGAGAAGCCTCCTACGCTGGAGTTTCGGGGGTAATCGAAAACCGGATCAACGTAGACACTCCCGTTGCCGCACAAAACGGAGGAAGAGCCCGGTGAACTATCCGGGTATTCGATCAATCCCTCCCGGCAGTCCCATCCGTAGTTCTCACCGCCGGTGCTGCTGGCGGGTTGCAGGTCAATTTCTTCTCTTGCTACCTGCCCTACGTCCGCGATCCAAAGGTCGTTTGTAGTCCGATCAAACGAATAGCGCCAGGGGTTGCGGAGGCCGAGTGCCCAGATTTCGTCCAGGACCTCGTCATTTCCGACAAAAGGATTGTCTCCAGGAATAACGTAGGGGGTGGTATCATTAGTAACATTGACGTCAATACGAAGCATTTTGCCAAGCAAAGCTTGCGGGTCTTGTCCACTTTCTTCGGGGTCTCCCCCACTACCTCCGTCTCCAGTACCGATGTACAGGTAACCTTCAGGGCCAAAGGCCAGGTCTCCGCCGTTGTGGTTCCGAAAGGGCTGGTCTATCTGGAGCAGCACCTTACGGCTATCTGGAGAAACGGCAGCCAAATTTGCTCCGGTTGCGGTGTAGCGGGCAACGACCGTTTGGCCAGCGCTGCTACTTCCTCCGAATGCATTAGAGGTAAAGTTCACGTAGAAATAACCATTGTTGGCAAAGTCGGGATGAAAAGCGATCCCCAGCAAACCCTGTTCGCTACCACCGGACAGCACGATGTCAGAAATGTCCAGAAAATCCGTTGTCTGAACTTCGCGGATGGTTTGGTCGAAGACCCGGATGCGCCCGGCTTGCTCCAGCACGAAAAGCCGGTTGCTGCCGTCACCAGCTCCCGTGATGTCTACTGGCTGGTTAAAGCCCGTAGCAACGAGTTGAAAAGATACCTCCGGTTGAGCGAAGAGTTGCGGGTTTATCCACCAAAGCAGAACCAAGAGTATCGAAGTTATCAATTTCATACAGGAAAATATTTACGGGGCTTTTCGTCTGCAAAATAGGAAGTTATGGCCTAACATATTCTTATACAGGTGTGCATAACCAATTGCACGTTGTCCGACAGGTTCTCCAAATCCTTAGGGTTCAGAAATCAGAAATCAGAGTTCAGGCGGCACAACGTAACAACGGTAGCCTGAACTCTGATTTCTGATCTCTGAATCTTAATTGCGGGAATACACGTAATTCATCGGGAACCTGCAAATTGTTATACACACCTTATGCAGTTTTAATCATTCGGCAAAGCCCAAGCCGCATTAAACGCCCCAATCACTTCCGCTGCGGGCTTCCCGCCGGGCGAGAACTCTTTCCCGCCACCGCGCCAGCTTTCCCGCCCCAGGTAGCTCGGCCATTTCCAGATGAACATCCCCTTCAGCTCCGGGGTCTCATTGGCCGCAGTGGTCAGGGCGGCGAAGCAGCGGGCCTGGGCACTACCGCTGATGTTGCGGTCTCCGGCGTCGGCGTGTGGGTTCGCCCAGGCTTTATCGACGGAGCGGAAGCCGACTTCGGTGAGCCAGAGCGGGCGGTTGGTTTTGCGGCTTACTTCGGCGGCCATCGTCATCCAGCTGCGGGCACCGGCGAGGAGTTCTTCGTCGGTAGGCGCGTCTTTCTTGCTGAGGGGGTAATACGAATTAAGGCCGATGGCGTCCAGGTCTTCCCAGAAGGTGAAGCCCTCAAACTCATCGCCCCAGTTGGCCGCGTAGGTGAGTTGGCCACCGTAGACTTGCCGGACTTTACGGATGATTTCTTTCCATCTTTCCGGTTGTTGCAGGGTAGTTTTAACCAGTTCGGTGCCCAGGCAGAGCGCATCAATTTGTTCCCGTTCGGCGAGTACGGCGTAGTGCAAAATCCAGTAGGTGTAATTCTTGAAAAAAGTGTCCCATTCGGCTTCGGTCTCGAAGTCTACGTCTCCGGGCCAGTGGCCGCCACCGAGCCAGATTTGGGGCTTTAGTAGGGTGAACCAACCGCGTGCGGCGGCTTCCCGCGCCGAGCAGGCGGTTGCCCAATCGTTCTCCGACCCGGCATTGTCGGGGATAAAAAGTGTGGTCGGTTTATTGGGGTTACGCATGAACGTATACGGCACAATGGCCAGGGCGTTCACGTGCAATTTACCGAGGCTATCCAACGAAGGCTTTATCTTCTCCCCGCCGTAGCCGTTGTGGATGCGGTAGCCTTCGTGGGCGAAAGTCATTCCGGCAAAAGACTGGCTGGGTAACCTGGTTTTTTTAGGGGGCGCGGCCGCAGGTGCCGGGTAAGGTTTTAAAGGAGCAAGGGAAGAAAGGGACGCTCCTCCGGCAAGGGAACGTAGGTGCTCCGCAAGCGAATTCTCGGCCCCGCCAGACACGGCCGCCGCGCCCAGTCTCTTCCGGGCCTCTTCGAGCAACCGGCTGGGGTCTTCCTGGCTTGGCATTTCGGACAATCCTATCCGCTGCAGCCGGTGGGCCTCCTTCATTCGCTGCGCCAACCCACTGAGCCTCGGCCCGGCTTCCTGCTGCACCAGCACAACGATCTCTTCCCAATTCTCCGCCTTTCCGTATTCACCAATGAAGGGCTGCCAGGCCACGAGAGATAAGCGGAGGTCTTCCGCACTAACAAAAGACGGGACGAGGTGCAAAACCTTCTCCTCCGTATTGTACTGCACCGGGTCCATCATCCCCGTTCTTAAACCGATGCGTTCCAGGTTGGGGTATAGCCGGACTTCCGGGAAAAAGTCGCTATCCCCATCCAGCACTACGTTACTGAGCAACCGAATTTGCTCCAGGCCAGACCGGACCTTGACGACTTCCCCCGGCGCAACGGTACCATCGTAAGCAAAGATTTCAATCCCTCCGTCTTTTGACACCGGCGCGTCCGGAGACTTCAGAGAGAGCTCGGCTTTCGCATCAAAACTCCAGCTCGTATCCGCGAAGGAGCCGTAGATCAGGTCTCCGTTGGCGCGGTGCAGCTCGTACGCCCAGTTGGGCCAGAACATCCGGTTGGGCTGGGTACCGTACTCGATCCTCAGGCGGTCCACCAGCTCCGTCAGGTCATCGGAGAGGAAAAAGCCCGCGACGGTGGGTGCTTCAGACCAGGGGTTTTGGTAATAGGGCAAGAGCAGTACATCCGCGTTGACGAAGGTTTTGTCCGGGGCCAGTTTCCAGACCGTACTGTCTTTACGCACCGGCAGGCTTTCCGCTCCGCCGGGAAGCCGGTTACCAAAGAGCGTCAGCGGGCCAGCACCGAGGCTATCCGTACCGATCTCCGTGCAGCTTACTACCTCAATGCGCTTCCCGAAGGGCTGCTTAGCGGCCATCTCGTTGAGTAAACTGATTAAGCCCTCACCGTCAGCCCCCTCCTCCAGGCAGTAGACGAAGCGCCAGATGGAGGCGCGCATGGCCTTCCGGATGGTCCGGCGGGGAGATTCCGTTTCCTGCTCAATGCTGGTGTCGGAGGCATTGCTTTTTACCGGGCCGCCGCAGCTTTGGGTAGAGAAAATAACGAGTAGTAGGAATATTATTGGGTACAGTTGCTTCACTATAGTTTGGATTTTCGGGTATACTTTGTTGCCTTGTAGAAAATCCGCTCGCCTAAGCATCATATTTCAGTGCCCTGTAAGGGTACGTCTTTTAGCGAGGGGTTGATCGAAGCCGAAGGCAGAGATCAGCCCCTCGCGACTTTGCGGCCCTTTGAGCGACCTTCTGATTGCCGGGTAAAGATCATTCATACAAGTCGAACATTAAGTAAATGTTTGTAAATATGCTTGTTAGCGATAGTTTTGGCTTATAACCAAAAGCCTTATCTTAACCACCAATAACACGAACCAAACCAATCCGTCTAATGCGTACCCTCCTCCCCCTGCTCCTTTTAACTTTACTCAGCACCTGCGCCAGCGCCCAAAAAATGCCGGACGTAAAATCCCGGATCGTTGCCTCGGTAGACCAGCGCAACGACGAATTGATTGAGCTATCCGACAAAATATGGGCCCTGGCCGAAGTCGCCTTCGAAGAAGGAGAAAGCTCCCGCCTGCTGGCCGACTACGCCAAAAAAGAAGGCTTCCGCGTGGAGCGCGGCGTGAGCGAAATGCCCACCGCCTTCATTGCCGAGTACGGCAGCGGCAAGCCCATCATCGGCATCCTCGGTGAGTTCGATGCCCTGCCCGGCATCAGCCAGAAAGCACAGCCCACCAAAGCACCGCTCAAGGCCGGAGCGGCGGGCCACGGCTGCGGCCACAACCTCTTCGGCGTAGGCAGCCTCGCGGCCGCCATCTCCATCAAAGACGCTATGGACCGGGGTGAGATCAAGGGCACCGTCCGCTTCTACGGCACGCCCGCCGAAGAGAAATACTTCGGCAAGCTCTACCTGGCCCGCGACGGCCAGTTCGACGACCTCGACGCCTGCCTGGACTGGCACCCCAGCGCCCAAACCAGCGCCAACGTTCAGTCCAGCCTCGCCTTGGTGGACTTCACCGTCGAGTTTCGCGGCCAGGCCGCGCACGCCAGCTCCGACCCCTGGAACGGCCGCTCCGCCGCCGACGCCATGGAACTGATGAGCATGGGCATCAACGCCTACCGCGAGCACGTGCGCCCCACCGTCCGCATTCACACCCACATGCAGCAGGCCGGGGACGTGGTGAACGTGGTGCCCGACTACGCAAAATACTGGGTCCGCGTCCGCGATTCCAACCGCGAAGGGATGATCCCCGTTTGGGATCGGGTGAAAGAGATTGCTGAAGGCGCCGCGCTGATGGCCAACGTGGATTACGAGATCACCCTCGTTTCCGGCCTCCACGAAGTGCTCGTCAACCGCGTTGGCGGTGAAGTGCTGCAAGGCAATCTTGAGCTGCTGGGCGACCTGACTTACACCGCCGCCGAAACGGAATTTGCTTACGGCATTCAGGAAGCTACCGGCAAAGAAAAAGTGGGCATCGATGGTACCATCAAACCCTTGCTCGATACCCGCGAAAACCCCGGTGGCGGTAGCACCGATGTTGGCGACGTAAGCTGGCTCGTCCCCGAAATTCGCCTCGGTGTTACCACCGCTCCCGTAGGTACGCCCTGGCACAGCTGGGCCGTCGTCGCCTGCGGCGGCATGAGCATCGGCCATAAAGGAATGAACTACGCCGGCAAGGCCCTCGCCCTGACGATGTACGACCTCTACCAGAGCCCCGACACCATCAAGGCGATGCGCAAGGAGTTCAACGAGCGGAAAGGCGATGCGGAATACAAGGCTATTTTGCCGGCGGCCGGGCCGCCGATCCCCGGCAAAAAGAAGTAGTCGGTTGCCCGGCCTTTAGGCCGTGCAGGTTCCCCCGACGTTTACGTCGGCCTGAAGGCCGAATAACCAACACGGCCTGAAGGCCGGGCAACCAAACATCATGATCTGGAAATTCCTACCCACCCTTGAAGGCCTAAACGATTCCGGCCAAAACACCGCCGTAGACCACCTCGGCATCGTCTTCACCGAAGTCGGAGACGACTACCTCGTTGCCGAAATGGCCGTAGATCACCGCACGGTGCAGCCCATGCGGATGCTCCACGGCGGGGTTTCCTGCGTCCTGATCGAAACGATGGGCAGTGTTGCGGGGATGCTCTGCGTACCGAACCCCGGTAAAGACTACATCGTCGGTACGGAGATCAACGCCAGCCACCTGCGCGGGGTGCCGGAAGGGAAGAGGGTCTCCGCTAAGGTTACGCCCGTTCGGCTGGGACGGCGGGTGCAGGTTTGGTCGGTGGACATCTACAATGAAGGGGGAAAGTTGGTTTGTACGGGTAGGATCACTTGTCAGGTGATGGAGGGATAGGCCCGAGCGGTAGCAAGAAGCTACTTCTCATTACCTCACTAACGTGATACCCCCATCGGGCCAAAGGCCCTCAACCCGCTAATTAATGATCTTAAGCGCCTCCCGCTGCTCCAAAATCCGCTCCTTCAACACCGTCTTAACCCCTTCTAACTCCGGGTCATCAATCCGATTGTCCATCTCATTGGGGTCTTCGTCCAGGTCGTAGAGTTCGTAGCCCTCGAAGCCGGGCTCGGTGAAGTGGATGAGTTTGTAGCGTTCGCCGCGTACGCCTTCGTGGCGGGCCACGCGGTGGTAGCTGTCCATCTGCTGGTAGTAGCGGTAGTAGATGTCTTCGCGCCAGTCGTCCGGGGTATCGCCTTCGAGGAGGGGGCGCAGGGAGACGCCCTGTACCTCATCGGGCGGGGTGATGCCGGCGAAGTCGAGCAGCGTAGCGCTGAGGTCGATGTTGAGCACCAGGTCTTCGTTCTCTGACCTAGGCTTCACAACGGCGGGGTAACGGATCATCAGCGGGGTACGGTGGCTTTCCTCGTACATGAAGCGTTTGTCGTACCAGCCGTGCTCGCCGAGGTAGAAGCCCTGGTCTGAGGTGTAGATCACGATGGTGTTTTCGGCCAGACCGGCTTCGTCGAGGTAGTCGAGCACGCGGTCTACGTTGCGGTCTACGGATTCTACGCTGGCGATGTAATCCTGCATGTAGCGTTGGTAGCGCCACTCCAGTTCGTCGGGGGTGCCCTTCACTTCCAGCCACTCCTTCCCTACCCTTTCCAAAAACGGTGCCCAGGCTTTTTGTTGGGCGGGCGTCAGGCGAGCGAGTTGGTTAGCGGTATTTTTTACCTGGTCAAAGTTTGGGTTCTTAATGAAGGTCGCTCCGCCGGTTCCGGGGTCGGGGTTCTGGTATTCTCCGGTCACTTTCAGGTCGTGGCTGGTGAACATATCGGCGATGCGCATATCGGCGTGTTGAGCGGCGGGGCGGCTGGCGTAGGTATCGCGCAGGTTGGCGGGTACGGGGAAGCGGCGATCCAGCAGGCCGGGCAGGTCGGAGGTATCGGGCATCCAGTTGCGGTGGGGTGCTTTGTGCCAGTAGAGCATGCAGAAGGGCTGGTCTCCGGCGGCGCTGCGCTTGAGTTCTTCGAGGGCGTAGTTGGTGATTAAGGTGGAGGTGTAGCCGGGTTCTGCGGCCAGGGTATCGCCGTTGTGGACCCAGGTAGGGGCGTAGTAGCTGCCTTGCCCGATCAGGCCCCGGAATTCATCAAAACCGCGCGGCACAGCCTTCAGGTGATGCTTTCCAATCAGAGAAGTACGGTAACCAGCTTTGTTCAGTGCTTCGGGGAACGTCCACTGGTCGGGATTGAAGGGGCTCAGGTTATCAATTTTCCCGTTCAGGTGGCTGTATTTTCCGGTCATGATGGCCGCGCGGCTCGGGGCGCAGATCGAGTTGGTCACGAAGCTGTTGCGGAAGAGCATGCCTTCGTTGGCGATGCGGTCCAGGCCCGGCGTACTTACTAGTTCATCGGTGTAGGCCGAGATGGCGCGCTGGGCGTGATCGTCGGACATGATGAAGAGAATATTGGGTCGTACAACCGGCGTATCTTTTTCCTGGGCGGGGCCGCAGGTGCAGAGTAAGGGGATAAGGGAGCAAAGGACGAAGGAGCGGAGGTAGCGCATTGTACTTAGGCTTTTAAAGGATGAAACGGAGATGATCCAACTTATTTAAACGTAATCATCAGTTATCCAGCGGCTTTTTTACTATCTGTCCCGAAGACACCAAAATAGTGTGCCACCAGACCAATACCCCAACTTAAGCCTACGATGATGACGGGAAGAAGCTCGCCGTTGTTCTCGTAGAACATGATGGCGTAGAGCATCGTGAGGGTCAAGACAAAAGCCGACAAGTGGTAGAAGAAAATTTTCTTGGCTTTTACCTTTTTGCTTGCTTTTTCGTAGAGGTCTTCGTTTTTCATTTTTATTCGGTTGTCGGTTGTCGGTTGTGCCGTGACAACGGACAACCGACAACTGTTTTGTCCTGTGAATTTAACAAAACTAAGCGCATTTAGACCAATCTTCTTAAACCTCCCCCTGCACCTGCTGCCGAGCCATATAATGGTTGTCAGTTGTCGCAGGCAGAACCGATAACGGACAACGGACAACCGCCCCTAAAACCAAAGCCAGTACCAAACATCAATCGGCGGAAACTCCATCCAACGCAGGTAGAAATAATTCAGTAGCCCAAAGGCCAAACAGGCCAGTACAACACCTACCGCTACCCTGCCAATTTGCTTAGTTGACGCGTCGTATTCCTGGTGGCGAACGCCCTTTGGATCGCGGCGGGAGCCGGCCACGTAATACAGCAATACACCCAAAGAGACGAGGATGCTCACGATCCAAACCGCCATCGCCGCGAAGCCGCCGTAAAGGGTGAAAAGGACAATCACCCAGCGGGTGCCGGAGCGGGGAGCGTATTGCTTCGCCAGCCGTTCACGGGATTTCTGGCGAATTTCACTCAGGTCCACGTCGTAACCTTGCCGCAAAAGCAAGCGGCGGGCAACCACCACGGCTTCCGCGTCCCACTCTGTTTCTTCCAGTAAAATATCTTCGAGCTCCGCCTTTGAGTACTCAGCAAAAGGGTGAACGTCTAAGTCTTCGTCAGACAGGTTTTCGTTGGCCACCTCCTGAAGAACGTAATTGGCCTTTTCAAACTGGACCGCCGGAATTTCAATCCAGAATTTAGGCTGGAGCGGAGAGCCAATAATGGTTGCTTCCCGCCACTCTCCCGAATCCTCTCCGGAGGTCCGCACCAGGATGTTGTTGTTCCGGAGTGCTTCCGTCACGGCTTGCATATCCTCCAGGCGGTTGAAGCGTTGGTAGACGGCGTAATTCGTAGGAACCTGATGGTCATCGAGTAGGTTAGAAGGCATACTGCGAAAATACGGTTAATTCAGAATAAGAGGCCACCGGCTTCATGGTCAGCTCTTTCACCTGCACCTCCACTTCTTCTTCCTCGGCCTCTTCCCCACCCTTTCGTGGCCAGAGGTGAAAGCCGCCTTTGGCGCTGGAGAAAACATCGAACATGCTGTTTTGCCAATCATTACCGAAGGCACTTTCCAGACGGCTGGTTTGCTGGGAGTTCAGCAGGCTCCAGCCGCCGTAGATGCCTATTTCGTCCGCCATACCACTGTAATAAACCTTGTGGGTGGCGTAGCTTTTGGTCATCACCACGGCGAAAGATTCCGTATCGTAAGTGCCGCGCCAGCTGAAACCACCGACATCGTCGGTGCCGGTGCCAGTTACGACTCCGCTTTTGAAGTTCAGCGTAAAATGCATTTCGTGGCGGGAGCCGTCGTGGTCGGATGGATACTTATAGATGCCTTCCCACACGCCGCTCGGGAAAAACCGGTGCTGTTCGTCCATATTTGGTGGTTGAGTACTAACGCCCCCAATTTAGCGCTAAACTGAATTTAACCAGCGGTCAACTTTTAGCATTCAGCCTTTAGGCTACCGCTGTTACGAACTCGCCACCTGAAAGTTAAATGATGACCGCTGAATGCTAAATACTAATTGCTGTCTATCCCGCAGCGGTTAGGGGCCGGGGCAGCTCAAAGATAAAGCTCGTTCCTTCTTTCACCTGGCTCTGGATTTCGATGGTCTGATCGTGGAGTTCCAGGATTTTCTTCACGATGGCCAGCCCGAGGCCCGCGCCGAAGTTACTGCCGTTACTGGTCCGTGCTCCCTTGCGGTAGCGATCAAAGATGAAGGGCAGTTCGGCCTCCGGTATGCCGGGGCCGGAATCCTCTACGCTGATGCGGACGTTGTGGCGGTCCGGTAGCATGTTGATCTGAATCGTTCCGCCTTCGGGGGTGAACTTTAGCGCATTGTCCATCAAATTCTGGAGGACGCGTTCGACTAAGCCCAGGTCCGCAAAAATTCGGGGAAGATCATCCGGGCGGCCAACCTTGATATTGATGTTTTTAGACTTCGCCAGTACGCTGAATTTATTCGCTACGTCCTGCGCGAGCTCGGCAACGCTGAAGACTTCCTTCTGGGGCTCAATCTGGCTTGCTTCCAACTTGGAATACTCGAATAATTGCTCAATGAGGCGGCCGAGGCGTTCGGAGCTGTTCAGGATGGTACTAAGGTGGCGTTTTCGGTCTTCCGCAGGCATCGTATCCGTTTTCATCAGCAGGGTTTCAACGAAACCCTGAATGATGGCCAGCGGCGTCCGTAGGTCATGGCTGATGTTTGCGATCAGTTCCCGGCGGAGGGTATCCAAAGACTTCATCTCATCAATCTGGGCGCTTATCCGGCCCGCCATTGAGTTGAAGGTATTGGCCACGACGGCAAATTCACCCCCCTTATCCGTATCTACCCGTGCTTCATAGTCTCCCTCCTGAAATCGGTGGACGGTCGCCTCAATACGGCGGAGATTCCGCGTTAAGTAGCGCATCGCCAACAGGCTCATCACAAAAGCAGCGAGCAGACTGAGAAAAAACAGGTTGGTTCCTAGTTTGTAGGTGTAGTTAGTCGCCAACGGACCAGCCACCGCCGCCTGCTCATCTCCACTAAGAATGATGTAGGCAAACCCTTCAAGTGCTCCGGTAGAATCACGGATCTCAGCTGCTGAAAAAATATTAGACTTATCCGGGTGCCGAGGGTCATCCCCCTTAATCAACGGCCGATCAGCCTTCTCGGTTTCAATAAATTCTTTAATAGGAGCTAGGTCGACTTTATCCAAAACCACCTTCTTGTACGGAGCAACGTAGGTGATAATATCACCGTCCGGCTCCAAAAGGTATACCTCAACACTGGGGTTGATGATCATCATGGAATGCATGATGGCTTGTATTGAGGAGGTATCCACCTGCCCATCCACAAGTGGTTTAACCTCCTTAACGGTATGCCCGGCAATGTCACCATACAGTTGTTGGTTCATCTCCGCCAGGTAATCAGCACGGATGTAAGAAGAGATGGTCACATAAGCAGTACCTACCACCAGCAACATGGCCAGGGTAATAGCACCTAATTTGAGAAAAAGACGATTCATACCGCGAAGCTAAGGTCTTCGGCGGGGATTCAGGGGAAATATTTGGGCTGGAGTTAGATTACGACTTATTTTAGGAACTAGGAATTAGGAACTAGGAA
>CAYWMW010000003.1:35062-40949 GCA_964458975.1 uncultured Lewinella sp.
TGGGCTGGAGTTAGATTACGACTTATTTTAGGAACTAGGAATTAGGAACTAGGAACTAGGGAACTAGGAACTAGTGCCACGCTAGTTCCTAGTTCACTAGTTTCTAGTTTCTAGTTCACTAGCTTCTAGTTTCTATAAAGTTTATCCCCTGCCTCACGGTACTTATCCTCCTTTACCCAGTACGGGCGGGTATCGCGGTTGGCGATCAAGCGGGCGGCGAGGGTGAAGGCCTGGCAGTACTCCTTCAGGTAGGTCATGTCGATGGTTTCCGGATTATCGGTTACCTGGTGGTAGTACTTGAAGAGTTCGTCGGAGAAGCCGGTGATACCGGGGCTGAAGCTCAGGGCGGGAACGCCTTTGGCGGCGAAGCTGACGTTGTCCGAACGGTCAAACAGGCCCTGCTCGGGAGCGGGGTCTTCGATCACTTTCTTACCGAAGGCTCCGGCTGCAGCAGCTACCTGCGGATCAATGCCGGTACGGTTCGCACCGATGAGGCTGATGCCCGAAGTATCGTCGTAGCCCGCACCGTCGGTATTGAAGTTGAAGATGGTTTTTTCGAGCGGAACGAGCGGGTGTTCAGCGTACCACTGGCTGCCCAGCAGCCCCATTTCTTCTCCGGTGACGGCGAGCATGATGATGGAGCGGCGGGTTGGGCGCTCGGCAAATGCACGGGCGCTTGCGAGCAGGGAGATGGTTCCGAAAGCATTGTCGCGCGCACCGTTGAAGATGCTGTCTTGCTCGGAGTAAGCACCGCCGCCCTGCTTACCCATGCCTACGTGGTCGAAGTGAGCGGTAACGATCATGTACTCGTCCTTCAGCTCCGGGTCGGAACCTTCCAGGATACCACCAACGTTGAAGCTTTTGATGCGCTCGATCTGCATACCGCTGCTGGCCATGCTCCCTTTGAGGCCTTTCTTCTTTTTGGTCAGGCGGTCAACAAAATCGTCCTGCACCTTCACGAAGCCGTAGGGGATGGTGGCGGATTCGCTGCCGCTGTCGAGGCCCATCCGTTCGCCGCCGAGGTAGCCTTTAAAAGAACCCCATGGGAAAGGCAGTGAGTACATTTCGAAGATGGCGACGGCTCCGGCATCAGCGGCCATTTTTGCCTTTTCGCGTACGCCTTTGAAGACGCCAGACTGGCTCACGTCTCCGGGGATGCCAGCGCGGGTGATCACGATTTTGCCCTTCACGTCGATGTCGGCGTAGTCGTTGTGGTCCGTTTCTGCGTCTACCCAGCCGTAGTTGGCGAAGACGACGTTTCCTTCGGCGGCGGCTTCGGGGCCGCGCATGATCAGCAGGTCGCCCATTTGGGTGAAGCTCATGTCTTCGACCATCAGCTTACCGGTTTTTGGCGAGGCCGTTTGCATCAGCGGTACGGTTTGCATGTAGCTGTCTCCGTTAATGGGCGCGTAGCCGAAGGCGCGCAGTTGGGCGGCGATGTACTGGCCAGCGATTTCGTTGCCCCGGCTGCCGGTACGGCGGCCTTCCAGGAAATCAGAGGCCAGGAAGTGCATCTGGCCGGCAAATTCCAGCTCGTTGAAGGAGAACTCCGGTAGGGTCTTGTCAATTTCCTGAGCGAATACGGAAGTCATGCCGCAAACAATTAGCAGCAGGGGTAGCAATACTTTTTTCATAAGGGTAAAGTTATGGATCGTTTTTTGAAGTTGCACTACGGTTGTCGTAGTAATGGTTGTATTGGGCGGGGCCGCAGGTGCAATGAACGGTAGAGGAGTTGTTCTTAGCCCTTGGTCGAGGCGCACTCCGTGAGCGAGCGGTCCGAGCACTCTCCGAGTGGGAGGTCTGGTGGAGGGGATTTACTCTACGGTGAGTACACTTCTTTACCTACGCGTAAAACCCTCTCCCCCAGCCCCTCCCCAACTCGCCTCCGGCTGGGGAGGGGAGCAGAAGCGCTGCGGCTCTGCCTTCGCTTAGTACGTAGTGGCTATGGTTGTTATCATCTATTGATAGTGTTTGTTTTTGCTACTGATTGTAGCCCTTCTAACGATACTGATCTAATAGATCAAGTTGTTCTTTGAGCAGTTTTTCAAAGTCCATCATTTCTCTAACACTTTCCTCCTTGCGGCTGTAAGCTATTAACCACTCGGTTAAGTCTTGAGTTCCCTCGTCAAAATAGAGAAGGTGTTCGTTAGTTATCACCGTCGGCCCACCTGAAAGGGAAGAATAGCTAGATGCAATCTGCTGGGCAAGTTCATAGGCATATTCCTTGGTTATAGTTTCAAGATTAAGCAATACTGCTTCTTGTTTTTCTGCTGATAATTTTAATTTCTCGTACTCCCGTTGAATGTATTCTGTAGATGTTCCACAACCGGTTACTATTCGACTATAATCAGCAACTTTTTTTTTAAATGCTGATTGATAACGAGTAGATATTGAGCTGATCATTAGCTCCACATGATAGTCAGCCAATAGACTATCGGCCAACATTTCATAATCAGCAACAGCCAATTCTCGTTGAGCGATAAGGTCTGTATTTGAAGGCAGGTTCAAGAACAGTATGAGCGTCAGAATGCGGAACATAAGGGCAAGGTACTACCCTACTCTACCGCTATCTTGAAGCGCAAGCATGTTTAAAACGATCTTAACGAATCTGAAAGCGTTGATACAGGCTCCTGATCATGAATCTTCAGACGTATTCAGAGAATGCGCCGACTACTCGCTCACGGAGTGAGCTTTGACCGGGGCGGAGCACAAACCCCTCAACCCCTCATTGCACCCGCGTTAAGCGCCCCCATAAAACAGCCCCGCAACACACCCGGTCATCAAGCAAGCAACCGTACCACCCAGCAGCGCGATCATGCCCAAATCCGTAAGGTTTTTGCGCTGCGCCGGCGCAATGGCGCTGATGCCGCCAACCTGGATGCCAATGCTGGCGAAGTTGGCGAAGCCGCAAAGCGCATAGGCCGCAATGAGCGTGGCCTTGCCGCTAAGTTCTGCCCCTCCGGCCTGCACAACCCGAAAGGTATCGTAGGCAACAAACTCGTTGATGACCGTTTTGAGGCCCAGCAGCTGGCCCACCACCGTGATGTCCTCGTAGGGCACGCCGATGATCCAGGCCACCGGCGCAAAACAAAGGGCCAGCAAGTAGGTAAAGCTGAAGCCCTCAAACCGGCCGTTGGTAGAGGCTTTAATGGCATCGTTCCAGTTGCCAACGTCAGGGTTGAGGTAGGCAAAAAGATCGTTGACCATGTTGGTACCTCCCAGAAAAATCTCGTTGAGCATGAAGATCAGCGCGGTAAACACCAGCAGCATCGCGCCTACGTTTACGGCCAACTTGAGCCCGTCCGTAGTGCCCCGGCTGATGGCATCGAGCAGGTTATTGCTGTCGTCAGCCGCCATGGTGAGGCGGCTGTCTTTTTTGGGGCTGATGCCCGCTTCATTACCCTCCGCATCCGTCACCGCAGCAAGCTCTTCGGGCGTTTCGGGTAGTAACATCTTAGCGCAAACGATGGCCGCCGGAGCAGAAATCATGCTCGCCGTAAGCAGGTGCTTCGCAAAAAACTGTTGCAAGACGGGATCAGAACCTCCCAAAAAGCCAACGTAGGCCACAAATACGCTACCGGCGATGGTCGCCATGCCTCCAATCATCACGCAGAGCAGCTCCGAAGGCGTCATCTTTTCCAGGTAAGGCTTCACCACCAGCGGCGCTTCCGTTTGCCCGATGAAGACGTTGGCCGCCGCAGCGAGACTCTCCGGACCGCTAAGCCCCATCGCCTTACTCAGCAGCCAGGCCAAACCATAAACCACCTTCTGCAAAATACCGAGGTAATACAAAATTGCGGACAAAGCCGAGAAAAAGACCACCGTAGGGAGCACCTGAAAGGCGAAGATGTACCCGAAGCTGTCCATATCGTTCACAATGCTCCCGAACAGGAACTGAGAACCCGCAGCGGTGAACTCCAGCGTTTTCCGAAAACCGGTAGCGATGTAGTCAAAGATGATGGAAACGCCCGGCACCTTGAGGATCAAAACCGCCAAAACGAACTGCATCCCCACCCCGATGCCGACCAAGCGCCAGTCGATCGCCCGCCGGTTGCGGCTGAATAAATAACAAACGCCGAGCATGACGGACATACCGAGAATACAGCGGAAAAGATCAGAGGCAACAGACATGGTGATGGTTGGGTACGGCGCGAAGTTAGAAACTAGAAGTTAGAAACTAGGAACTAGAAGTTAGGAACTAGGAACTAGAAACTAGAGAACCAGCTTTTGGTAGTGAGCACCTAGTTCCTGGTTCCCTAGTTTCTAGTTTCTAGTTCCTAGTTTCTAACTTCGCGCCATGAAGAAACCTTTCCTGATCGGCATCACCGGCGGCTCCGGCTCCGGCAAAACAACCTTCATCCGGCAATTGCGCGATGGTTTGGACGGAAGCCTGGTCTCCTACCTAAGCATGGACGACTACTACCTGCCCCGCGACCAGCAAAAGGTAGACCCCCAGGGCGTCATTAATTTCGACCGGCCTAAGTCTATTTACCGCGACGAATTTGTCCGGGACCTGAAGAAACTCTGCAACGGAAAAACCATCACCCGGCAGGAGTACGTCTTCAATAACGAGTTGGCCACACCCAGGCAGATTGTCGTTAATCCCGCTCCAGTAATCATCGTTGAGGGCCTGTTCGTCTTTCATTATAAGGAACTGCGCAAGATGCTGGACCTGCGCATCTTCCTGCACGCCAAGGACAACCTGAAAGTGATCCGACGCATCAAACGCGACCAGATCGAACGCAATTACCCGCTAGACGACGTGCTCTACCGCTACGAACACCACGTCTTACCATCCTACGAGAAATACGTGGAACCCTACATCAGCAAGGCAGACATCATCGTCAATAATAATACGGACTTCAATATGGGCTTGCAGGTGGTACGGGCTTTTGTGGAGACAAAGATTTAACGATCACTCCACCCGCTGATCATAAATCCCCTGCTTCGGCCAAGCTGCGGTACCGTTTTTGATGAATTGGTCGAAATCGGCGCAGTCAATTTCTTCCAGGTCATCAATGCTGTTGTACCTCGTGATGTCCTGAAGGTCGATGAAATAGCATTTACCCTCCGACTTGGCGACCAGGGAATCCCCGCTAAAGATTGCCCGGTAGAGCGGGCAGAGGAGGGTATCGTTGCCGGTAATCAGGGCGACGTTTTTGTCTCCACAACCCGGCGCGTGATCAATGCGGGTAAACCAGTTGAGCGCAATGGTTGATTGTTCTGAAGAGCAGGCAAAAAGCCCGCAGGAGAGGAAGACGAACAGGAGTAGTTTTCTGAGCATTAGCGTTTTGTCTTAAGTTGTTGGGCGAGTAGCCATTTGTAGAGTTCGGGGTCCGCGTAGGCGGGGTCCCAGGCGTTGTGCCCTACCCCTTCAAAAAAGGATGAGCAGCAAGATACGCTCCGCCACCAACCTGACCGTTATCTTGCCCGCAAATTCAGTACTAATGCGTCTCTTACCCTCCCTCCTACTCTTCACCACCTTCCTCATCGGTTGCGCCGGCAACGATTTTGACGAAGCCACCATCCCCGCCGAGCAACTGAGTGCCGAGCTGGCCTTCAGGCGCGTAGCCGAGCACGGTGGCCTGGAACCCGTTCTGGAAGAAGGTACCGAATTCAAAGATTGGCAGTTCCACATCACCTCCCAAAGCAAAACCTCCGTACTTGGAAGTGACCCCGTGCAAACCTTTAACCTTGCGGACCGCTCCGGGATCGAGTACACCGTAAAATCCGGAACAACCCCAGACAATGTTTTAAACCAAATTGAACTCGGCTACGGCTATGCTTCCGGTAAAATCCTGACCGTTAAGCGGGACCTGGCCGCAGGGGCGTTTGAGGTGGAGCTGGCGCTTACTTCCTGGCGAGAACGGAAAAAATAGAGTTACCG
>CAYWMW010000004.1:0-19707 GCA_964458975.1 uncultured Lewinella sp.
GGAGAGTAGGAACTTTAAAAATTTTTTCATGATCGTTGGGTTAAACTACAGTAGCTTTGGCTACCAGAGGTGAAATTTTCGTTGCGACAATTTTCGTCGAAGCGGGCCGCTCGGTCACTTCTGGTCAGGGGCGAAGCGGAATCAAAGCTCAACTTGCCACAATTTTGAAAATCACCTGAAGTGACCGAGTGTACTATAGAAGAGGAACTTAATGGGGTAGGGGGAGCTGGCCTTATTTTGTTGGTGGCGTTCCTTCGCCCAACGACGACTCCCGAAACCAGACCTCGGTATAGCTCCCCTTGGCGTATTGTTTGGCAGCATCGCCGCCGTAGGTGTTGGCACCGGTGCTCCAGACCATGTTGGTTTCCGGCGCACGGCCGTTGGTCTGGTTGTATGCTCCTTGCTTGAAAAACTGCTTTTCACCCGAGTAGGCGTTGGGGCGCTCGATGCCGTCGCGGCCAAGGCCTGCGTATAGGGTCGTGATCTGTTCTGGCCGGTCGGCCTTACTTGCGAAATCTGAGACGAGCAGGTTTTTGGTGAATGTTTTGGTGGGGTGACCTTCGCTTTTAAAGGCCAGGTGCATGATACCCTGGTAAACGTTGACCTCGTAGCTGAACTCTTCACCGAGTTCGATGCCTTCAGCCGGTTCGGCGGGGTATTCGCCCGGTGCTTCCCCGACGGTGGCCATGTCGTAGCCCCAAACGGCGGTAGAATAATCCCAACGGCCATTGTTGTCTTCACCAGCGGGGTTGATCTCGTAGTTCCAGAAGACGGAGCCCTTGGTGTGGCCGGGGAATTTTTTATAGAATATCTTAAGCGGCTCATTTTCGTGCCCGTCCTCGCTATGAATTTGGCCGACCACTACCGAGTACGAAGCCGCTACCCGGGCATCTCCGGAGGTGGAGACGTGCTTTACCTTCAGCGTACCGGTTAGCCTGCCGCCTTCCGCAGGCGTCCATCTTTTTTTCTGGCCGAGTTCGGAGCGGGTGTTGTGGGAGTTGGGGGAAGTAATACCGCCGTTGGGTGCTTTGTAGACTACCCATTGCGCTTCGTCCTCAGCGGTGAAGAAGTAGTCTTCATGGGCGAAGCCGAGCAGGTCTTTCTGGCGGTCTCCGTTGCCGAGCAGGATCTTCCAATCCTCAAGCCCCGCCATTACGGAGCTGGGAGCGGTTACTGCGGCCAGCTCATCGGCAGCGGCTTCCTTCGGCGGTGTTTCCTGGCAGCTTACCAGCGTAAGGCACAAGAGAAAAAGCAACGTAAGGTAGTGTGGTGATTGCATGATGTAACAATTGATATGAAGAGGGGTAACCGTGAAGCTAAAATTGGTCAACCAATTCAAATGTAATGCTTCCAGCGCACAACAGTGTAGGGTTGGCCTATAAATCGTAGTAATTATTTGCAGTACAGCGCTCTCGCTTCCTGCTTTTCGGTAGAGATAAGTGCCGGATTGTACGATTGGTCAACCAGGTGGAGGCACGGTTTTAGCGGCCGATCCGATGCGCTTAACCTCCTTTGCACCGGCGTGCGCGCCCTTTAATTTGGAGGCGAGGGAATATTTTTTTTAGCGATGTACTGAAAATTGAAGACCCCCTCAAACCCGCATCTACCCTAGTAAAACAGCTTTACAACGCTCCCTGATCGCGTGTGCGGCACCAAACAGCGGGAAACAAAACTTTAACAAATATTTTGGTCAACCAATTTTTTCATTTACTTTTGGTTAACCAATTAGTGGTCAACCAATTTTGTTGACCCTAATTGCTACCTAAGGATAGATTAATTCTCCTTTGTTTTTAAGTCAATCATGCATGTTCTACGCCTTTTCTGGCTGACGAACGTCGATCATTCATATCACGAGTAGTGAAATTCAAATCAAACATGAAATTAAATATCAAACTTGCGATCTTCGCGATGCTGCTTTGCAACATCTCGTTGTTTGCTCAAGACAGTTATGTCCTTACCGGTACGGTGACCGATGCGGATGGCATCACGCTCATCGGCGTAAGCGTCGTTAAAGATGGCACTACCTCTGGTACCGTAACGGACTTTGACGGTATGTACAAATTGGACGTTAGCGAAGGCGACGTACTTCGTTTCTCCTACACCGGGCACGTTTCCAAAACCGTTAACATCACCGGGCAAAGCGTGCTGGACATTACCCTGAAGGGCGATGCTACGCTGCTGGAGGAGGTGGTTGTTGTCGGCTACGGTACGCGGAAAGTTTCTCACAACACCGGGGCGATCGCACAGGTTGGTGGTGCAGACATTGCGGCCGTTCAGGTAGCCCGCGTAGACGAAGCCCTGGCCGGAAAGCTTTCTGGTGTACTCATTCAGAACCAGGATGCTTCACCGGGTGCCGCGCCGAAGATTCAGATCCGTGCAGCTTCTTCCATCTCCGGAGACGCGGAGCCACTGATCGTAGTTGACGGTTTCCCGATCTCGGGCTCGCTTGCAACGGTTAACCCCAACGACATCCAGAGCCTGGAAGTCCTTAAGGATGCTGCCTCGGCCGCCATCTACGGATCGCGGGGTGCCAACGGTGTTATTCTGGTAACGACCAAGCAAGGTAAGAGTGGTAAGCCGAGCGTGAGCTACAATGCTTACGTGAGCACCTCCAGCCGCTACCTCAACCAAAACAAGCCGGTAGGTAACGCCGACTGGGCGAATACCCTGGAGGCTAACGTTGCCGATGGTACCTTCAACATCTCTCAGGTTGACCCTGATTTCTACCAGTACAAGCTGGATGCTTACCGCAACAACCCTGACGTTGTAGCGGTAGAAGACTGGTTGTTCCAGAACGGTAACTCCGTCAATCATGACATCAGCATCAGTGGTGGCTCCGACGATGTTCGTTACTTCGCTTCGGTTGGTTACCTGGATACCAAGGGTATCGTACAGACGCAGGGCTTCGAGCGCTACAACACCCGCCTCAACGTTGATGCCAACCTGACGGACCGCTTAAAAGCTGGCCTCAGCTTTAATGGTTTCATTGGTGACCGGGACATTGAAGGCCACGACCAGCGTGACCTGCTGCGGGCTTACAGCGTCCATCCCATTTACCACACCGCGGCATCCATTGCTTTTGTTCAGGATCTGGACCAGAGAGCCCAGGCACTCGGTCTTTCCTCCTTCGATAATGGCTACCGTGGTGGTAGTTCGCCTTTCAACAGCAGTATCTACACCCTGGAACCGGGAATGACGGCCCAAGACTGGCACTACGGCCGCGCCGGCAACGGTATCGGTGGTTCTGGTGACGCTGGCCCCGCTACCAAACTGGACAATACGGACCGCTTCGAGCAGACCTTCTTCGGGAACGTCAACTCCTACCTTCAGTACGAGATTGTCAACGGCCTGAACATCCGGACCGTTCTTGGTGGTGATATGCAGGATACCCGCGACTATTTCTGGCGCGGACTGGAGTTCGACTCACGCGGCCGGACTACCCAGACTGCACTTGATGAGTCTAACGTAAAACGGACATCAGTTCTTAGCGAAACCACTCTGAACTATGCTACCGTACTCGGTGGCCGCCACGACGTCTCCGCCGTAGCCGGTGTAGAGTTTCAGAACTTCTACATCAATGGTATTGCGCTGGACGGTACCAACGTACCCTTCGGCCAGCCGCAGAACTTCGCGCTGCTGAACCCTGCCGATGTGGCCATCTCCGAACGCGATGAAACCATCGCCCGCCGCAGTGTCTTCGGCCGGGTCAACTATGCTTTCGACAACCGCTACCTTGCTTCGGTAAGTCTTCGTCGGGACGGGGACTCGCGTTTCGGTGAGAACAACCGCTTCCAGGTGTTTCCGGCGGTATCTCTGGGTTGGAACGTTCACAACGAAGGCTTCTACAACTCTGAGTTCCTAACGGACATAAAGGCCCGCTTCAGCTACGGTTCCCTGGGTACCACCTCCTTTCTGGGGGCTTACAATTCGCTGAGCCTGCTGAACCCGCAGGCTACCATCTTCGGCAACGGATTCCTGATTCCTTCCGACGTGGCCAACCCCGACCTGACCTGGCAGACCAATACGGAGACCAACTTCGGCCTCAACCTCGGTTTCCTGCAAAACCGCTTCCGCTTTGCCGTTGATTACTACACTTCTGATGTAGAGGACATTCTCATCAACCAGAGTGTATCCGAAGTACTGGGTACTACTTCCATCGCTTTGAACTCCGGTGATGTCCGTAGCTCCGGTGTTGAGCTGGAACTGGGTGCTGCAATCATCAATACCAGCGATTTCAGCTGGAACCTCAGCGCTAACTTCTCTACGGTGCAGACCGAGATTACTGACCTGGGTGGGCTGGACGAACTTGCGCCCACCATCTACGGCCAGAGTGGTCGTGGTCCTGTTTTCCGTAACTACATCGGCGGAGAGATTGGTGAAATGTGGGGCATTGAAACGACTGGCGAAGTGCCCATGTCTGCACTCAACAACCCAATTGAATTCGTTGGTCAGCAGAGTGGTTACAGCTTTGCGGTAGACCAGAACGGCGACGGCGTTATTGACCGTACCCGTACCGTAGAAGAAGGTGGTGACCTGGTGAAGATCGGGCAGAACACGCCTGATTTCTATTACGGAATTAGCAGCCAGTTCTCTTACGGAGACTTTGATGCTTCTTTCCAGTTCCAGGGCGCTTCCGGCGGTGATGTCTACAACATTGATCCGCTTTACTACGGTTCACAGTGGGGCCGCTCCATCCAGACCAGCTTCGACGCCGAAGGCGACGGTGTTGCCGACGCTACCGGCCAGATTTACGTTCGTAACCGTGACCAGACCGACGCGATGATCCAGAGTGCTTCTTACCTCGCCCTTCGTAACCTGACCATCGGCTACACTTTCAACCCGAACCTGGGTGGAGCTCGCCAGCCTTCTGTGCGCGTTTACGCCGCAGCCAGCAACCTGCTTTACCTGGTGGGCGATGACTATACCTCCTTCAACCCCGAAGGTGTAGAGACGACCAACGGTGGTTACCTCGGCCCAACTACTTACGGTGTCCAGGTAGGTGCGAGCCCAATCGTTCGCAGCTTCTCCCTCGGTGTAAACGTCAACTTCTAAACCATCCCGCTTGCGGCCTGCGAAGCGTAGCCCTTTTATCGCCACAAGGCAATGAAAAGGCTACGTGCCGCGTGGCCCGAGACGTAAAAATTAATAATTATGAGAATTTCATTTATGATTCTGGGAGCGTTTTTGTTCCTGACCGCCTGTGATAACGACCTAAACCAGGCTCCGCCAAACATTGCCAGTTCCAACTCTCTGACCGACTTTGAAGGGGTGCTGAACGCCGCTTATTTCTACCAGTTGGGGGCCGTTACGCCGATGGCGGTAATGGGAGACTTTCGGGCAGATAATGCCTTCATGTTCGAGCCTCCATTTACGGACTTTGACGTGTTCAACGCCGATCTGCCAACGATGGAAGACCAGTTCTTCGGCCCGCTTTACACGGCTCTCTATAAGTCTATCCTGAGTGCCAATAACGTTATTCAGAACTCTGACGATGCAACCCAGGTTGGAGAAGCTAAGTTCCTCCGTGGATTGTCGTACTTTAAGTTGGTGCGTGTTTTCGGTGGTGTGCCACTGAACCTGGAAGCTACGCCAAGCACAACTGACTTGTCTATTCTGGCGCGTCGTTCTGCGGACGATGTCTACGCGGTGGTGATTTCGGATCTTGAGGACGCCATCGCGGCACTCGACAACTCCGGCCTTTCCAACGGTCGTGCAACACGCATCGCGGCGCAGGGTATGTTGGGCAAGGTACACGTACAGCGTGGCGACTTCGGTGCTGCTGAAGCACCGCTGGCTGCCGTCATTAATGGTGCAGCAGCAGCGGGTATCAGCCTGCAGGAAAACTACGAGGATGTATTCGGCGTAGAAGATGACCTGAACTCCGAAATCCTTTTTGCTGCGCAGGTATCTGCTTCTATTGTTGACGAGTACGGGTTCTCCGAGTTCTGGTCTTGGTACGGAGGTCTGGACACCAAGTCGCTTGAGCCACTTGACACCGACCTGATCGATGCCTTTGGTGGTATGGATTCCGAAGATCTCCGCTTCCCGGTTGTTATCGATACATCGACCTTTACCGCTTCTGCCAAGTACTCCCAGGAAGGTGGCCCGGACCACGATTGGATCGAGCTGCGCCTGGCCGATGTGATCCTGCTCTACGCAGAGACACTGAACGAGAACGGTACTAGTGCCGGTACGGTACTTGACCTGCTGGACCCTATCCGTGAGCGAGCTGGCCTGGCTCCGCTCAGCGAATCTGATCTGAACAGCCAGGCGGCTATTCGTGAAGCCATTCAGGATGAACGCCGTTTGGAGCTTGCCTTCGAAGGTCAGCGTTGGTTCGATCTCGTTCGTACCAACACCGTAAATGAAGAAATGGGCGTGAACGTGAACAGTAATTTCTTTTTGTTCCCGGTCCCGGTTTCGGAGATCCTCTCCAGCTTCAACGTCATTACCCAGAATGAAGGCTACTAAATAAGCCCCGCTTACACCTCAGGGATTAATACTTCGGGGTGAAACGCTCCACTTGAATAACTTTTTTCGCACCCGCGTCAGCGCCCAAAAAACAAGGCGTAGACGCGGGTGCTTTCGTTTAAACCAGTTCAATCTGGGCGCGGCCGCTGGTGCAAAGGCGGTTGAGAAAGCAAGGCCTGAACCCTGTTGCTCAACTCAAAAAACCGGATCATTAGCCATCCTCCTAATATCATTGCTATGAAAAACTTACCCTTCGGGAAGCTGACCGCACTCTTATGCTGTACGGTATTCTTCTTCGCCTGTTCGGACAATACTAAGCCCGTTGCCAAACAGGAGGCCCCCGCCAAAACCCGCTACGCCAGCGACGTAATCCCCTTCTTTGACCACTGGAAGCTGATCCTCGGCGACGGCTCCAACGTCGGCGTCGCCAACAACTTTGCCAACGAACAATTTTTTTACACCACTACCGTAGACAGTACGGACTGGATCGTCTTCAAAGCCCCCAACGCCGGTGATACCCACGGCACCTCCAACAACACGAGAACCGAATTGGCGCAGGCCAAAAAATGGTTGCCCATGACGGACGCGAAGCTCTCCGCCACCCTCAAAGTGATGAACGTTTCCGCAACCGGTGACGCACGGGTAGCCGCTTCCCATTCCGTCGTCGTCGGCCAAATCCACAGTGCTGACTTGCACGAGAACGAACCCCTCAAGATCTTCTATAAAAAGTTCCCCGGCCACACCAAAGGCTCCGTCTTCTGGCACTACGAAATCAATACGGCCGGTGACGATAACTCCGGCCGTTGGGATTATTCCACCGCAGTCTGGGGCAACGACTTCTCCGTCGTCGGCCCTACCGAAAATACCTACCCGGCAGAACCCGCTGAAGGGATTGAACTCGGCGAGGAATTCAGCTATAAAATCGAAGTAGCCGACGGCCGGATGACCCTGACCTTCAATAGCGAAGGCCATCCGACCAAAACCTTTACTAAAAACCTGATCGAATCGGAATACACTACCGCCGCCGACATTCCCGAACAAACCCAGGCGCTGTTCGTACCCATCGGCCAGGATGGGGTAGAGCGGGCCAACGCTTACGCCGAAGAAGGCCTATTTTTCAAATTGGGCTGCTACAATCAGACCAACGGGAAGTCTCCCGAAATTAACCGCAATTGGTGCTCAGGCGCAGAAACCCACGGCGGAGACGTAGCCAAGCAGTACGCCGATGGAAACTACGCAGAGGTTTGGTTCAAAACCGGCGCTATCTACGTCAGCGACAAGGCGATCTCTAACGACGGGTACTTCGCTAAAAACGATTAAGCTTATGTGGTGAGGGTTTACACGGAACTATGTTCAAAACTGGTTCCGCTTTACTGGTTAGGGTACCGGGTAGTTTTGTTCGTAAACTGATGAATGAAACCCGCTGCTCAGCACCGGGGGCTAAAACAAGAATTGACGTATAAGGACAACTTCTTTTCAAAAAATACGAACCATTTCTAAGGGGTTTCCATTACAACAGCAGCACCTTGTTCCGTTAGTTACAGAGTGACCGGCTCGGGCGGTTTTCGTCATTACAAGGGCCATTTAAGTTTTATTCCCTACCAACCAAACCAGCATGAACTATCAACCATTTATCGGCAAAACCGCCATCGTGACGGGGTCCGCCAACGGCATTGGCTTTGCTATTGCCAAACACCTTTTGCACGAAGGCGCTAACGTTGTTGTAAACGACATTGATGCAAGCGCCGCTGAAATAGCCGCACAAAAAATCAACGCTAGTTGTGAATTGTGCGACGCCGAGGCTTATCCCTTTGCGGGAGACGCGGGCAACCCGGCTTTTATTAAAGAAATGGTGGCCTTTGCCGCTGACATCAAAGGCAGCAAGCTCGATATGATCGTTGCTAACGCTGGCCTGACGGAATTCGGAGACTTCTTTGAGTTCAGCCCCGAGAGCTTCCAGAAAGTTGTCGATCTTAATTTACGCGGTAGCTTCTTCCTGGCCCAAACGGCGGCTAAGGTGATGAAAGAGCAGGGCGGCGGTGGCAACATCGTGCTGATTGGCTCTAACGTTGGTGCGCGGGCGTATAAGAACCTTGCGGCCTACGGTATGTCTAAGGCGGGCATCAGCATGTTGGCGAAGCAGCTTGTTTTGCCACTCGGCCCGCTCGATATTAGCATCAACTGTGTTTCCCCCGGGGCAACGCTCACGGAACGGACGCAAGAAGAAGAACCGGACTACGCAGGTATCTGGGCGCAGCTGAACCCCAACGGCCGGGTCGGTAAGCCGGAAGATATTGCGCATACGGTTGGCTTCATGCTCAGCCCGCAGTCTCGCCACATCACCGGGCAAACCCTGCTGGTGGACGGAGGCTGGACGGCTTATGGCCCTTCCCCCTTCACCGCCGATCGGCTCAAGAACGACTTGCCTAACGGTGCTGAAGGGCCGAAGGTGACAATTGTGAAGGAGTAAACAGTACATTCGTTTACCGTTCCTAAGCAGGCGACGGTGCGCAGGATGCAAGGAAAGGTTTTTCAACCCGCCTTGCATCCTGCGCGCCGTCGCCCTCTTGCTTACTAAACTCGACAGGCGAACTTTTTCGCTCTGGCTTAGGCTGTGACGAACAGCTAGTGGTTGAGTTCATAATTATCTGGTCGTTTAGTCCGCAGGATTTTCGTGCTGTGACAAGGCGCTAAAACCGGAGTTTAGCCGTAGCTAAATGAGGATTTTAGCAACGAAGTCACGGTACGAAAAGACAAGGAATAACGGCTAAGTAATTGTGAACTCAGCCACTAGAGTTCGCTAGAGTGTTTTTTGCAAGTATCATCATTATAAGTTTAACGAAAAAGAATTCGACTGGCGAGTTTAGCGTTGAACCGCCAACTGACGACCGACAACAGATAAAATTTGGTGGTCCGCTCCTCTTAGCCCTACTTTCAGACCCAAATAAGAATTGATGAAAAACCTGGGACTACACTGGAAGATACTGATCGGCATGGTTGCTGGCGTTGCCTTTGGCTTTTTGGCCGTACAAATGAGCTGGAACGGCTTCGTTGCTGATTGGATCAAACCCTTCGGCACCATCTTCATCAACTGCCTGAAACTGATCGCCATCCCACTGATTGTGGCCAGCCTCATTAAGGGTATTACGGACCTGAAAGACATCTCGAAGCTCTCCGCCATGGGCGGCCGGACCATTGGCATCTACGTCTTAACCACCGTGGTCGCCATCGTGATCGGCCTGGGCATCGTGAACCTGGTCGGCCCCGGCAAAGGGCTTGATGAAGCTACCCGAGACAGCCTCCTGAACGATTTTGCCTCCGACGCAGGCGCACGCATCAGTGCCGCCGCCGCCCAGCGGGAAGCAGGGCCACTTCAGGCCCTGGTGGATTTGGTGCCAGACAACATCGTTGGTGCCGCCACGAGCAACGGTAATATGCTGCAGGTGATTTTCTTCGTTATCTGCTTCGGCATCGGCCTCATCCTCATTGAGCCCAAGAAAGCTAAGCCAGTTAAAGACTTTTTCGATGGCGTGAACGACGTGGTTCTGAAGCTGATCGATCTCATCATGTTAGCGGCTCCTTACGGCGTTTTTGCCCTGCTTGCCGCCTTGGTAGTTGACGCCCCGAGTGCGGATTTATTTGTGGCATTGCTCTGGTACTCTCTTTGCGTGCTTGGTGGTTTGGGCATCATGATTGGTATTGTTTATCCGCTATTGGTTAAGGTGTTTACCGGCCGGGGCATTGGCTTTTTTTTTAGTGGCATTAGCCCGGCGCAGTTGCTTGCATTTTCCACAAGTTCCAGTGCGGCAACCCTGCCGGTAACGATGGAAAGGGTAGAGGAACACCTGGGCGTAGACGAGGAAGTTACCTCCTTCGTACTGCCGATTGGCGCTACAATCAATATGGACGGTACCAGTTTGTACCAGGCCGTTGCGGCGGTTTTCATCGCCCAGGCCTACGGGATGGACCTGGACCTGATGACCCAGCTCGGCATCATTACTACGGCATTAGCCGCCAGTATTGGCTCGGCGGCCGTACCCGGCGCGGGTATGGTGATGCTCGTGATTGTACTCGGTCAGGCGGGCATCCCGGAGGCCGGATTGGCCCTCATCTTCGCCGTAGACCGCCCGCTGGATATGTGCCGGACGGTGGCCAACGTTACCGGTGATGCTACCGTTGCGATGCTCGTCGGTAAGTCCGTCGGCAAACTTGGTGAGCCTAAAGAGCGTAAGCTGGACGATCACTATCAGGTATAGTACACTCGGTCACTTCAGGTGATTTTCAAAATTGTGGCAAGTTGAGCTTTGATTCCGCTTCGCCCCTGACCAGAAGTGACCGAGCGGCCCGCTTCGACGAAAATTGTCGTAACGAAAATTTCACCTCTGGTAGCCGAGGCTACTATAGATTAGTAGGGTGTGTTTGAGGTGCACCACAGATCGGTGATTAGGTCCGGTTCGGTTCTCCCCGACAGGGTGTGTACAACCAAATGCACAAAACGAAGATAATCTCCCCAACGGAGGCATCCTTTCCTTCGGAGGTGCAGTTTACCTACACACTTCCGCAACCCCTTAGCAGAACTTCGTTATATTGTTTGTATATTGCAGTAGATGCCGATCTTTTGTTGATAACATCATTTTGCGTGCTCCAGCTTATCTGGGGTATTAACCTTTTTAACGACTTTCACTTTGCAAACCAAAAAATTACCCTCTGGGCGCAAATTTACTTGTGGCTTCTCATTGCTCCTGTGGGGGTCAGGTAGGGCGAAAAACTCCGCTTGGGTCTGTTCCCTTTTCTTTATTTGCTGGCACTTTATCTTCCCCGCCGGAATACTAAGTGCCCAAAGCCAGGACATAAAGTTCGGTAAGATCAATGATGCCGACCGTACGATGATGTCTCTGCCAGCCGATTCTACCGCCGAGGCCTATGTACTGCACGATGGCCTAAATCTCAACTTTATCCAAAGCCCCGAAGGCCGGCCTATGCTTCAGGAATACCGCCACCGGCGGGTGAAGCTGTTCACCGCAGCCAGCTTTGACCGGGCGGACGTTGAAATCATCTACAGCCGGGAAGGTGACCGGATTTCCAAGCTGCGGGCCGCGATTCATTTTCCCGATGGGGGCTCGAAAAAACTGTCTAAGTCTGACTTCATCCGCGAGCACTACGATGATGACCGGGATATTTATAAATTCACCTTCCCCGGTGTCCGTGAAGGGGCAACCATTGAGTACAGCTACGTGAAGTCGGATAAGTACATCGTCATTCCCAGCCGTTACTTTTTTCAGGAGTCCATACCGGTCCGGTGGGCGGAATACCGTGCCTCTATTCCAGGGTATTTCAACTACGTTAGCCTTTCTACGGGGAGTAAGAATTTCGCGGTGAACAATGTTCTAAAAGAAAATGGAATATACGGCGGACAGACCATCAGCCACGCCAAAATCCTTTGGGCAATGAAAGACCTGCCCGCCTACGATATCCAGCCTTATGTGAACAACTTTGTTGACTATTTGCCCCAGGTCAGGCTACAGCTTCAGTCGGTTTCCTACCCCGGTCAACCCTCCTCCAAAGTATTTTCTGATTGGGAAGAAACCACCAATGACATTGACGAATGGGCCGACTTTGGCAAGGCGTACCGCATAAATGGTAACAGTAATAAGGTCTGGAAAGTCGTGGAGCCGCTGCTGGCTGGCGTTAATGACGAAGCAGAAAAAGCCCAAATCATCTACAACTTTGTGACGGGGAAAATCAGCTGGGACGGTACCTACCGCTGGACCGCAGAACGAACGCCCAACAAAGTCTTCGCCGCAGCACAGGGAACCAGCGGTGAACTCAGTATGCTGTTACTGGCCCTCCTGCACCAGGCGGAGATCAAGGCCAAACCACTACTCGTTCCCCTCCGCAACGGCGGACAGCCGATCGAGGTATACCCCCTCCTGAACCAGTTTGATCACCTGATGGTACTGGCTACGCTGGGGGGTAAGGAGGTCATCCTGGACCCCAACAACATCCACCGGCCAATGGGCCTGGCCCGGCGCAATGCCCTGAACCACCGGGCCTTCGTCGCCGACCCGGCAAACCCGCACTGGACGGACATCGAAGCCGGAATGGCGGGTAAAACGGTCATGGTAGAGATTGATCTTGACGAGGAAGGTTTCGGTGCCGTTGAGTTGAAAAGCCGCCTCCAGAGTTACTATGCCTTTGAGGCCCGCGAGCAGATGTCTGACATGGAGAACGCCAACGAATTTCCGATGGTGGGGGAAATCCTGGAAAACTTCCCCGACACGGAGCTTATCAGTAAAGAAGTTGGCGACGACGAGGAAAGCGGACCACTCAGCCTGCAAATGAAACTCAAAGTACCCATGGGCGAAGCGGTGGATGATTACCTCTACGTGCAACCGATCTTGTTTCACGTCCTGAACGAGGGCCTCGCAGACGTGGAGCAGCGCCTTTACCCCGTAGATTTTGGACACCCCTCTCAGGAGCGTTACATCGCCAATATTACCCTGCCCGAAGGATATATGGTGGATGAACTTCCCGTGTCTAACCGGGTCGTATCCGAAGATAAGAGCCTCTCGGTTACCTTTGCCGCTGAGGAAAAGGAAGATGGTGTCGTCTCCATCAACTTCACCGTTGCGATTCGTAAAACAGTGTATAAGCCCGAAGAGTATAAAGGCCTGCGGGAGATATTCCGGCAGATTGTTGAACGGCAGGAAACCACCCTCGTCCTCAAAAAAGCGAAGTAATGCGTACGATCATTTTATGTTGCTGCCTTAGTTTTTGCTTTACGCTGGCGGGCCAGGAGGTGGATTATTCTGCGCTCACTATTCCCGCAGAGCTGAAGGAGGGCGCCGGTTCGGTTGTCCGCTTACGGGAGATTACCTACGAAGTACATTCCACCAGCCGGGCAACCCGGACGGAGCGCAAAATCGTCACCATCCTCAACGATCAGCACAAGCGGGAGAACCAGATGGTGATGCTCTACGACGACGATACCGACGTGCAAACGTTCAAAGCCACCCTCTACGATGCACTGGGCAAAAAGCTGAAGACCGCTAAAAAGTCGGACATCGAAGATGTGCTCTACATCTCCAGCGGCCAGTTTTACGAAGACAACCGGGTGATGACCACCACGCTTGAACATCTCAGTTATCCGTACACCGTCGAGTTCGAGTACAAATCTGTGGTGAAAGACTTCAGCATGGTAGCGGGCTTCCCAACCTGGCAGCCGCTGGGCTACAGCCAGTCCGTACAACGGGCCACCTTCGAGGCCATCGTGCCGAACGACAACGAGCTACTCTTCTTTCGCAATGAGTTGCCGGAACCTGAGTTGATGGTTTCGGGAGACAACAAAGTCTACCGCTGGGAAGTAAACAATCTGCCCGCACGGAGGTACGAAGCCTCCGCTCCGCCGCCGAGTAAAACGATGCCTTACCTGAAGACCGGCCTGCGCAAATTCGCCATAGGTGAATACGAAGGTACCTACGACAGCTGGCAAAGCTTCGGCGCTTTCATCGGCCAACTGATGGAAGGCCGTGATGCGCTTCCGGACCAGCTCGCGGCCTTAGTTCGTGAGACCACCGATGGAATAGGCTCGGAGCGGGAAAAGATCGAGAAACTCTACCGCTTGCTCCAGGAAAGAACCCGTTACGTTGGGGTACAACTGGGCGTTGGGGGCTGGCAGCCTTTCTCCGCTGATTACGTAGAGACCAACCGCTTCGGCGACTGCAAAGCCCTGAGCAACTATATGGGCGCGATGCTCAACGAAATTGGGGTAGAGAGCTATCCCGTACTGATTTATTCAGGAGAGCGCCCTTATTTCCCGGTAGACGAGAGCTTCACCACCTCCGCCTTCAACCACATGATCCTCTACGTGCCCTCCGAAGACATGTACCTGGAGTGTACCAGCAGCGATGCGCCTCCCGGCTACCTCGGCACCCGAACCGGTGACCGTAACGTATTACACATCACCCCCGAAGGCGGAAAGCTTGCCCGAACTCCAGCCCCGCAAGCCGCAGACAACGGTCACCTGCGCAGCCTAACCATTGACGTTAAGGAAGATGGTTCCGCAGGTTTTCAACTTGACGGAGGGTTCTACGGCTCCAGCCACGAGATGCTTCGCTACTTCGCCCGCAACGAGCTAGAAGATAAAAAACTTCGCGAAGGCCTGCAGCGCAATGACGTATTGCCCGACGTACACGGCAGCGAATTCTCCCTCACCTACGACCCCGACAAACCCGTCGCAAAGCTGAGCTACAAAACGGAGGTGCCCGGCTACGTCCGCAAGCTGGGTAAGCGGATGTTCGTACCCGTCAACAAATTCTACGCCTACGATAATGTACCGGAGAAACTGACCAAACGGGAACAACCCATCGTGCGCAATAAGGCCCGCTTTTATGTGGATACCGTTCACCTCAACTTCCCCGAAGGCCTGGAAGTGGAAAGCCTCGGCGATGAAGAGACCGTTATTGAACACGCCGCCGGAGAATACCGGGCAAAGGTTAAATCTGCCCCCGGAGCGATCACCTGGATTCGTACCCTGAAGCTATTACCCGTTGATTTGCCCGCGACGGCTTACGCTGACTATCGTCAGTTTTTCGTCGATGTGCGTAAGGCGGAGAAGCGGCGGGTGGTGCTGCGGGCTAAGCGGACAAAATGATGTTTTACAGGGTTGGAGGTCCGTTTCCATGAGCGTGGGAGCCTGCCCCCAAATATCAGGTTAGATACGCAAACTAAGCGCTGAAATAAGGACCGCCCGCATCTGGTGGGCCTTTAGCCCTTGATTCGCCTCAGATACCTCACATCAATGGTTATCCATTCTAAAAAACCAAACCTTGCATCCCGCGCACCGTCGCCCAAATTTACTTTATTAGGTGAAGTATTTGGGCGACGGTGCGCAGGTGCAAAGAAGGTTTTTTAAGCGTTGCTCTCCGCCTTCCTGGTTTCCATAAACCGCCAGGCCCCGAACCCAATCAGGCCAAGAATGATGAGCAAGCTACAGATCATAGAGATGAGCTTACCGGTGTAGAAACTCGACGGGTGGAAGGTCATCACGATGGTGTGCTGGCCGGCGGGGACGCGCAGCCCGCGCAGCAGGTAGTTCGTACGAATCAGTTCGGCCGGTTGCCCATCAATCGTCGCTTCCCAGCCAAGGTCCGGCCCGTACCATATTTCGGAGAAGACCACCAGCTGCTCCGAAGGGGAGTTGAAGGAGTAGGTCATCTCATCGGGTGAATAATTCGTGATGGAAACCGTGCCTTCACCGGAGGGCTGAAGCCCAGCCACGGCATCGCTGAAATCCGAATGGACGATGGCCGTATTCTTCAGGTCCGGTACCGTGCCGAGCGCGTTGAATTCGGCGTCGTTGGAGTTCACCGTCTGGATGTTATTGACCAGCCAGGCGGAGCCGTAAGCACCCGGGTTCCGCTGCGCCTGCGGCGCACCACTCTGGCTGGGGACGATCAAATACTTCGTATTCAGCATATTGATCACGTCCGGGTCGCGCTGGGAGAGGTACTTCGTGATCAGGTCGTTGTAGCGGCGCATTTTTACCGCCGAGTAACCACCGATGTTTTTATGGTAGTAGCTCGTCTTCGGATCCTGGAAACTACTCGTGGTGAGGTTGAAGACGCGGTAGTGAATGTCGGGGTCAGCCAAAATCTGTTCGTCCACCGGTGTTTTTTGTACTGCCGTCCGCTTGTTTACCGTAGACCAGCTCCTGTCGCTGATGTACCGACCATTGATGCCGCTGAAATCGAAGGCTACTAAAGCCGTCAGCGCCAAACCAGCAACCAGCGGGCTGAGGACTTTTTTAAACATCAGAATCAACGCCCCGAACGTAAGCCCAACGAAGAGGAAACTCCGCCATGCATCCGCCATGTACAGGCTACGACGGCTTTCTTCCAAACCGGCTATGATGGTACGCAGGGCTCCGGGCTTCTGCTGTTCTACGCCAGCGAACGTAGTGGCGTCGGTTGCAGCCGAAAAACCGAGGATGGACGGGAATACAAACAGCACCATCAGGCCAAATACCGCAGCGGTAGCACCACCGTACAGCAACTGCTTGCGGGCGGTTTCGGGGGCATCTTCACGGGTACGTAGCCAGTTGTCGATACCGAAAATACCGAGGCCCGCCATCATGAACGGCAGGATGTTGAGGGCCGAAGACGGAGCCCGCAGCTTGTTCAGGTAGGGTAGGGTATCGTAGAGGAAGTGGTTGAAACCCTCCAGGTATTTACCCATGCTGATGGCCATAACGAGAAAGGTACCTAAGCCGAGCCACAGGGCCAAAGACCGCCGCGCCGTAAACAAGCCAAAGAGGAACAGCGCCCAGAGCACGGCCCCGAGGTATTCCGGGCCAGCCGTTCCTTCTACCTTTCCGCCGTGGTAAGCCGGTACGCGGTTGGCCTGCGGAGCCTGGAAACCCGCCGAGCGCATGGCTGCCGAGAAGGCCCGGTCGTTAAAAGCCTGCCCCCCGCCGCCTCCGGCGGCTAGAGGGGCGTAGGTGGCTACCACATCCTTCAGGTTATTACTCCACATCATGCCGTAATTCCAGGAGAGTCCGTCTTTGGGCACGTCTCCGGAGGGCGTTGTGGCGTCTACCAACGGGGTTTCCAGCACCTGACCTCCGCGCATGGTTGTTTTACTGTATTCAATGGTCGTCATCAGGTTGCTTGCGCCCGCCCCGACGGCCAGGATAAGACCAATAACGAGTACGCCGATAGATTTGCCGAAGCTTGCCAATTCCCCGTTCTTAACGGCCTTTACCAACTGAGCGATGCCGTAAATGGGGAGCGTAAGCCCGAAGTAGTAGATCATCTGCGGGTGGTTCACCAGCACGGCCAGCCCCATCCCCAGCGCAAAAACCAGACCACCCAAAAGATAGTGTTTCCGGAAAGCCATGATGACCCCCGCCGCCACCAGCGGCAGGTAAAAAATGGTGTACACCTTGGTGGAATGCCCGGATTCGTAGACCACCAGCGTAGTGGTGGCAAGCCCAACGGCCACCCCGGCGGCTATGGATAGCCAGGGGTTTACTCCGTTGAGTACCAGCAGTAGGTAACAACATAACATACCGGCAAAAAACACCCCGGCTCCGCCGCTGATGAAAGCACGGGTAGGCTTGATGAGGTACTTGAGGTTGTTGCCCTCCGCCACCGTAGAAATCTGGTAGGTCGGCATTCCGCTGAAGCTCGTGCCGGTCCAGTTGGCCCGCTCGCCGGTCTTGGCGGCGTAGTCTTTCATCTCCTTGGAGGAAGACTGGTAGTTCTTGATGTCTCCCTGCCGCAGTCCTTTGCCCGAAAACTGGGGGCTGAAGGTTACGCAGGCAACGATCAGAAAAATCACAACGGCGGCGATGTGGGGTAGTGCTTTCTTAAAATCCATAGACGGCAAACTTAGAACTTATTGGGGAATTTGATTCCGACCTGCGAACGGTACATTCGCGCCTGCTTTTCGTGAAAAAACGAACCAATAATCCATTATTCATTGATTTTTTCTCTTCAACCATGCACGAATGTACTCGTTCTCGGTCAGGAATCAAACTCCCCAATAAGCGCTTATAAAAAATCCACGTCAACCTCGTAAGGGTACGTGATCAGAAAATTCATGGCTTCTTCGACGGGGAAACCCTCGAAGACAATCTTGTACAACATTTCGGTGATGGGCACCCGTAGGCGCAGGTTCTTCGCCAGGTGGCGCGTGATCATCAGCGTCCGCACGCCTTCGGCGAGTTCCTGGCTCGTATTGCGGACCTCCTCCAGGGTTTCCCCGGAACCCAGGCGGAAGCCGAAGGTATAATTGCGGCTTTTACTGGAGGTGGCCGTAGCGATCAGGTCTCCGACGCCAGCGGTACCGAAAAAGGCGCGGTTGTCGCTACCTAGTGCCCGGCCAAAGTGGATCATTTCGTGCAACCCACGGGTGATCATCATGGCCTGCACGTTTTTGCCGAGCCCGTGCCCTTTCAGAATACCGGAGCCGAGGGCGATGACGTTTTTCAGTACGCCCGCCAGCTCTGCGCCCAGTACATCGTGGGTGGAGAATACGTGTAACTGCCGGGAAGAAAGTACCTCTTTAGACCGGTTGATGACTTCGTCGAACTTACTGGCGATGACGGAGCCCGACGGCTGCCCGTCCAGTAATTCCCGCGCCAGGTTGGGGCCGGTGAGGGCTCCGGTGCGCACTACTACGCTTTCCTGGAGCATCACTTCCGTCATGGTGTGGACTTGCCTGCGGTCTACCCCAAGTTTTGGGATGTCGTTGAGGTCTACGCCGGTGATGTCGAAACCTTTCGTTCCGTGGAGGAGTACGTGGCTGGGCTCCAGGTACGGTGTCACGGATTTCATCATCGCCCGGAAGCTGTTCGAGGGTACGATGGGGAGAATTAGTTGGCAGCGGCTGGCAATTTCTTCGAAATCATTGAGCACCGTCACCCGGTCGTGTAGTGGCACCCCGAAGCGTAGGCGGTTTTTGGCCAGTTGCTCAACCAGCTCTGCGTTGCGGCTGTACACCAGCACGTCGGTGTTGAGGGCGAGGAGGTTGGCCATGGCCGTCCCGAAGGAGCCAGCACCTATAATTCCGACGGTTTCCTTTTTTGGCATGGGTTGGAGGTTGCGGGGGGCAAGGTACGGTGTTTTAGTAATGTAGTTGTGTATTACTATTCTTCGTCTTCGTCAAAGAGCTCCTCTTTAAACCGCTCAATCGTCCGCCGTTCCCGTTTGGTGGGGCGGCCCGCGCCTTTTTCACGAAACTCGGTTCCGGCTTTGCCGACGAACCAGTCTTTGTACTTATTGAGTTCTTCTTCGGGGGTGTGATCGGTGTAGCAGGTGACGGCGATTGGGGCACCGACGCGCTTTTCGAGCAGTTTCAGCACTTCGTACTCAAGGTTGAAACCGTTTTTTTGTACCGTCACCCGGTCACCCACCACTACGGGGGTGCTGGGCTTCACGACCTTGTCGTTGACGCGGACTTTTCCCTGGCGGACGGTGTCTCCGGCCAGGGTGCGGCTCTTAAAAATTCGGACGGCCCACAGCCATTTATCGATACGTACTTTTTCCATACTCGTCGGTTGGTAAGGTAACGGTTTGAGGGGTAGGGATTGTTTAACCATGACGGTGTTAGGGATAAAAGAGTAAGGGAATAAGGTGGCGCGCCCGCAGGTGCAAAGAAAGGTTCCAGGGCTCGTAGTATCGACCTTAAGGTCGATACGGTCACGTCGACCTTAAGGTCGATACTAAGTTGACG
>CAYWMW010000004.1:19807-40576 GCA_964458975.1 uncultured Lewinella sp.
TCGACCTTAAGGTCGATACGGTCACGTCGACCTTAAGGTCGATACTAAGTTGACGAAGTTCGACCCCCAGATCAAGGAGATCGTATCACCTCAACAACCCCTCCCTGCTCATTAGTTTCACCTTGCACCTGCGGCCGCGCCACTAAATTCTTATGTGTTTCGTTAAACAGAAGGCAGGGCAAAACCCTACCTTTGCTCCGATGATGAAATCACTACTTCTTACCAGCCTCCTGGTCGTTTGTTTGCTTTCCGCCTGCGAGGAAGAAACCGCTCCACCCCGGGATGTAGCCGCAGACCTGGCCTACTTCCCGCTGGAACTGGACCAACCTAAATTTTACGCGCTGGACAGTATCGTTATCTTCAGCACCGTGCGTGGCATCGTCTACGATACCGCCCGCCTCGAAGTCCGGGAAACCCTGGTGGAACGCTTCGAAGCCCCCGATGGCACCGAAACCTACCGTGGCGAACGCTGGGACCGCCGCCTGCCGGACGGCGAATGGCGCTTCCAGCAAACCTTCAGCATGAGCCGCTCCAACCTGCGGGCCACCCGCAACGAAGACAACCTCAGCTTCACCAAACTCGTCTTCCCCCTCACGGTAGGGAAACGCTGGGACGGCCACACGGCCTTCGATGATTCCCGTCAATTCGTCATCGGCGGTGAATTCCTGAGTATTTACCAGGGCTGGGACTACCGCTACGTACCCACCAACGACGCAATAGCCGCAGGCTCAACCGCACTGGAATACGAAGGCGCCGTCCTCATCGAGCAAGACTCTACAGACAACCTCATCACCCAGAGCATCGCTTACGAAATCTACGCCCCCGGCATCGGCCTCGTCGAACGCTTCATTGATTCCCGCCGCACCCAGTGCCGCATCTGCTGCAACCAAACCGATACCGCACTCTGTGATAGCCTCCCCTGGAACGACAAGGCAGAGCGAGGCTTCATCCTCAAAGAAACATTCATCAGGTAGCAACTAAAGTATGAGGACGGGCAGAATTACTGCTGCCTTTACACCTGATTGCTGAACCCTTATTCCTAACTCCCCATGGACTTAATCGAAATCGGCTGGACCGGCAAACCCCACGGCCTGAAGGGCGAAATCAAGCTCCGCATTTCGGATTTCTACGAAGACGACCTCTTCGCAGCCACCTCCGTTCTCATCGGTGATCCGCCCGTTCCCTACTTCGTTGAGCAACTGCGCGCCGGCGGAGCCGTGATCGGTAAATTTGAATCCCTGGACTCCCGCGAAGCCGTAGCCCTACTGGCCGGAAAACCCGTCTGGCTCATGGCCTCCCAGGTCTCCGCCGTCGAAGAACCGGAAGACGATACGCCGTGGGAAGGCGTGGTGGGGTACTCCATCAAAGCGGAAGGCTATCCCCCTCTCGGCCCAATTACGGGCATCATGGATTTACCCGAGCACTACCTCGCGGAGATCAAACATGAGGGCAAAGACATTCTCGTCCCCCTCCACGAAGACCTGATTATCGGGGTGGAGGAGGAAGGGAAGTTGCTGGAGATGATACTGCCCGAGGGCTTGTTGGATTTGGGTTGAGCCTGGTTGATGCACACAGAGTGTGCATCAACCAGCCAAACCTACCGAATCACCACCCGCCCAGTTTCAATGCCCTCCGGCCCCGCAATCTGGTACAGGTAAACACCAGCAGGAAGCTCCGAAACATTCCACTGTACGGAGCGAACGCCGCTGCCCGAGCTTGCTTGCGTACGAAGTACCCGCCCGTCGGTGGAGAGTAGAGCTGCTGTCATTTGATCGTTGCCAGAAGCCGTGAAGCTCAGGTTCAACAGATCGGAGGCAGGGTTGGGCGCTGCGGTGGTGGTGTAGTTGGCTACTGGCGTGCGGGTGGAGGTGAAGGGGTCTCGTTCTACAACTGCTCCCATTAGGAACTCTAGGTTGAGGTTCCAACCAGAAAGAATGGTGCCGAAGCTGAGGCCTACGTTCGCTACTTGAAATATTTCCAGTGCGTTTTCACCGTCGCCACAACCATCGTCGGTGCTCCAGATTGCAGCATTGCCAATGTAGTCAAGCGAATCTTGAGCGTTAAAGTATAAATCGGCGAAGTCAACACTGATGAGGAAGCTGCTTACGTCGTTCAGCGTAAGTGGCTCGGAGAAGCTGAAACTAGTGAACGCTCTACCGTCTTCAGAGACTATCAGATCACCGACGGTAAGTGTATCGGTTGCGCCAAGCAACATGCCGAATTCACCGTTAGCGTCGAGGTCTTCGAAGACCTCAACTATAATTATTCGGTCTGAGATATTATCGTCTGCTACGGAAAAAGCTACCAGTATTTCGCTTATCGTGAGGTTGGTTCTTTCCGGTAAAGTTATCCGCTGGAGCTTACGCAGATCGAATAATGAATTGGTGCCGGCAACGAAACCAGTATTTGGATCATTAAGGACGAAATTAGTTAAGGTCTCCGCACAGGATTGACCGAAAACAGCAGGGAATAATGTATCCGCAACGGCCAGATTTGTGGAAACGTCTAGCGTGGGAACGCTTGCCATCAGCCCGGGGGATGTAGTCGCTCTCGCTGCACTAGATTGAGGTGAGCGCTGAATGTTTTGCTGGGCAACTATGGATTGACCCAGACCCGTAACGATGAATAAAAGGAGTAGAAGGTGTTTCATGAAGAAGTATTTTAGGGTTAGTTTTGGCTTAGGGACTTTGCTGATTAAGACAAAAATGCCATGCCGTTGAGCACAAGGTCCGGCAGAAATACTGGGCTTCCAAGATTACTGTTCAACCTTAACGTTATTTTATTTCGGCGCGTAGGCCGCCATCTGCCGGGCAATGTACTTCCCGATAATATCAAACTCCAGGTTCACCTTCACCCCCGGTGCGAGGGCGTTGAAGTTGGTGTGCTCGTAGGTGTAGGGAATGATGGCCACTTTGAAGGTATCCTCAACCGGCTCTACGACCGTGAGCGAAACACCGTTGATGCAAACACTACCCTTATCCACGAGTAGGGTTTCCGGGCTAAGCTCGTAGCGGAAGGTGAAGTACCAGCTACCACCGGCTTCTTCCACCGCCAGGCACTCACCGATGGTATCCACGTGGCCCTGCACGATGTGGCCATCCAACCGGGCACCGGCCATCATGGCCCGTTCCAGGTTGACGGTATCGCCGGTTTTCCAGTCGCCGAGGCGGGTGCGGTCCAGGGTCTCGCGGATGGCGGTAACGGTGTGGGTGCCTTCGGCCAGGGCGACAACCGTCAGGCAGACGCCGTCGTGGGCCAGGCTCTGGTCGATCTTCAACGCTTCGCTGATGGGCGAGGCTACGGTAAAGTGAACGTTGTCCGCTTCCCGCTCAATGTGGGTGATTTTGCCTGGGGCTTCGATTATTCCGGTGAACATATTTAGAGTTTGGAGTTTGGAGTCGGGAGTTTGGAGTCGCTGCCGCTGTGTCCACTCACTGCGCTACGCTTGTTCGCCATAGGAGAGCACGCAAAGCGCCGCAAATGGTGATTGCGGCAGCGGACTCCCGACTCCAAACTCCCGACTCCTTACCCGATGGTGATTTCTTTAAAGTCAATCGGTACAGTAACCACAACAGCCCGCTTCCCGTAAAAGATGCCGGCGGTGATCCGCTTCCCGTCCAGGGTGAAACTGGTGGGCGGGTGGGCGAGGCCAACGAAGCGAAGCTGCGCGGTGCGGAAGCTTGCGTTGAAGTCGCCCTTAATCGTTTGGGTGACGGATAATTTCTTTGCGGTTTGCTTAACGGTGTAGGTCCGTTCGGTGTACTGTTCGGCTTCGTAGCCGTAGCCTTCGCCTGCGTCCCAGTAGAAAGTGCTGCTGCCTTCTTTGGTGACGAAAATACTGAGTTCGAGGTTGTGGAGCTTGCGCATTTCGGCGGTGTTCTGCACTACGTCTACCGTTGGGAGGGTGGCACCGGCGCGGACGAATACAGGAATCCGGTCTTGCTTCACCTTAACGGTGATCTTCTTCTTGCCCTTGTGGAAGTCGCCCGTCCAGAAGTCGTACCATTCGCCTTTGGGTAGGTAGACCTGCATTTTGGTGATGCCCTTCTCCAGTACGGGTGCTACCATCAGGTCTTCGCCGTAGAGGAACTGGTCGCCGAATTTGAGGCAGTTGGCGTCCGTTTGGTCGTAGAAGAACAGGTTGCGCAGCACGGGCTTGCCGGTCTTCAGGTGATGGCGGAAACTACTGTAGAGGTAGGGCAGCAGTTGGTACCGCATCTGGATGGCCTTGCGGTTGTACTTGGTGTGCTTTTTGCCGTGTACCCAGGGCTCTTGGTCCTGGCGATTTTCTTCCTCGGCTTTCTTCACGGCATCTGCTTCGGCTTCGGCCGCTCCGTCGGCGTTGTTGCCCATGCTGTGGACGCGCATCACGGGATGGAAGACGGCGAGCTGGAGCCAACGGGTCATCATCTCCGGGGTCGGGTTATCGACGAAGCCGCCGATGTCGGTCCCGACCATGCTGTAGCCACTGATGGCCATGCGGATGCACTGGCGGTTGGCGATCTGGAGGTGTTCCCAGCTGGCGATGTTGTCCCCCGTCCAGAGGGCAGCGTAGCGCTGCCCTCCGCTGAAGCTGGCCCGGCCGAGGAGGAAGGGGCGCTTGGCGGGTTTCAGAGCTTTTAGCCCATCGTAACTGGCCCGGGTCATCTGCATTCCGTAGATGTTGTGGGCTTTTTTATGGTTGGTGGGTTCGCCGTCGTAGTCGTGGCGAACGTCTGGCGGGAAGGTAAGGTGGTTCACCTTAAACATGGCTGGCTCGTTCATGTCGTTCCAGAAGCCACTGACGTCCTGATCTACGTAAAGCTCTTTGTAGAGCGGTCCCCACCAATCGCGCACGTAGGGGTCGGTGAAGTCGGGCCATACACACTCCGGAGGCCATACCGGCCCCACCATTAGTTCTCCGGTGCCCCGGCGGCAGAAGACGTCTTCCTCCATTCCTTCGGCGTAGACGTGGTAGTCTTCGTCTACCTTGATGCCGGGATCGATCATGACGACGGTGTGGAAGCCGTCTTTTTTGAGGTCGGCGATCATGCCCTTGGGGTCGGGGAAGTGCTCTTTGTTCCAGGTGAAACAGCGGTAGCCGTCCATGTAGTCGATGTCCAGGTAAAGGGCATCGCAGGGGATTTTTTTATCGCGGAAGGTTTGGGCGAGTTCACGGACGCGGCTTTCGGGGTAGTAACTCCAGCGGCACTGGTGGTAGCCCATGGCCCAGAGTGGTGGCAGTTCGGGCACTCCGGTCAGGTGGTGGTAGCGGGCGGCTACGTCGTCTAGCTGGGGGCCGTTGATGAAGTAGTAGTCGAACTCTCCGCCGTCGGCCCAGATGGTGGTCAGGTTGTCTTTCCGGCTGTTGAAGTCGAAGTGGGTCTTGAAGGTATTGTCCAGGAACAGGCCGTAGGCGGCTCCGTTGCGGAGGCCGTAGTAGAAGGGTATGCTCCGGTAGACCGTCTTGTGCTGGCGGCCGAAGGCGAAGGAGTCTTCGTTCCAGTTGGCCCAGTCGGAGCCCTGCAGGTTGGTGTCCCAGGCTTTGTCTCCGAGGCCGTAGATGGCTTCGGATTTATTGGTTTTTAGCTGGATGCGGACTTGCTCCAGGCCCCGGTTCAGGGTGCTGCGGCCGTAAAACGGTGCAGCGAATTCGTGGACGATCTGTCCGGTCTGCTTATCCACAATCGTCACCTGCCCGTCGGCTTTAGCGACCTCGATTTCCAGGGCGGAGGTGGTGATCTGGTAGAGGGTCTTTTGCTCCTTCATCCCCACCTTTGCATCCTGCGGCCGCGCCGTATCGTCTACAGCATAGCTAAAATCACGACCCGGAGCACCAACGGTAAACCGTAATCGGACGACCGAATCACTCACGATTTGCAGCCGCAGCTGTGCTTTTCCTTCGGTTTTTACCAAGAAGTTGCGCTTGCCCTCCTGGGTTATACCGGTAATTTTTCCGGTCGCGTATTCGTAATAAACGTCGTCGAACCGGTTGGTGCCTACGGCATCGGATTCCTTAGTCAGGTGAGCATCCGGCGCGTAGGGGAGGGGTGTCTTTTTCTTAAGCTTTGCCATTTGTTGGGGTATTCAGACGGCAAGGTAATAACAAGTTGCAAGTTGCAAAGGGCAAAATCAGAAATTAGAGGTCAGCTTTCAGAAGGCAGCGGTCAGAAATCAGTACATTAATTTCTTGCATCTGGTTTCTGACCGCTGCACCCTTAGTGCTTACTGCTTATTCAACGCCCAATCGTACTCAGCAAACCCAATTTCCGTGCCTTCGGGAATTTCCGTTGCGGCGTATTTATTTAGGTATTCGCGCAAGTCGCCAAAGTCTTCGCCGTACCAGTCAAAAATCTTGGAAACTTTGACGGCATCGTCGTTGATAGTATTGTATTTGCTGTTCCTGACAAAGCTCCGGGTCCGGCTTTCGAGCAGGCTGTTCAGGTTGGCGGCGGTGAAGGCTTTATTGGGCAGTGGCGGGCAGGAAGCGGCGGCGCAGTTGACGGCAAAGTGAATGCGCGCATCTTTATAACGGGGCCGGATGATGTCGTGCTCAATGTTGTTGAGGCTGTAGGTTTTGCTGCCAATTTTGATCCATTTTACGTCCCAGGGTTTACCGCCGTCCAGGTCGGTGATCGACTTTACCGGGTATTTTTTGAGGATCAGTTTTATGGTGTTGGCGTTGTAAGCGTTGATCCAAAAAGCCATGCTTTCTTTGCGGCCCCAGTCGTTTCCGGGGCTGTTTTCGCTTAATTCAGCGATGTAGGCGTCCAGCTTGGCTTCGTCTTTTTTGAAGGCGGCGTAGTTGACGTCACCCCGGCTGTTAACGTGCTTACCGAGTAGCGCGTTGAAGGCGGCGTGGTCGGGTTTAGCTGGTGCTGCGGGCGGTGCCGGAGCGGTTGTCGGTGCTGCTGCCGTGGGCGTTGCGGGGGCAGCCGGAGCTGCGGGTGGTGTTACCGGAGCAGTCTCTTTTTTGGGCGCGGGCGCAGGTGCAGAGACGGGCGCGCTGGGCGCAGGGGAAGTTGAGGCCGTTGTTGCTGCGGGCTTGGTAGCCTTCGGAGCTGGTTGGCTCGGCGTTACCGTTTTTCCCTGGATGCTGGCGGTTGGCGGTGGCGCTCCTTCGAGCAATTTAGCAGCGTTGATAACCTCCGGAGCGGCTTTGACGGTTTGCTTTATCTGATCTTTTTGCACGGTTGGGGCTGCGGGTACTTCTTCCACATCTACTTCTAATGTTGTTTCCGGAGCAGGTGGTGTTGCTTCTGCAACAACTTTTGGGTCAGAAGCCGAATCTCCGCAGGAGAATAGCAGGAATAAAATAACCAATGGTGTTAGTGAGCGTAGCATACTTATGATATTTAATGTTTTTACCGTCCCTTGAATGCCGCTATAACGTGATGGGAAGGAGTTGGGTTTCATGCAGCGATATTCTCATCGCTTCCCTCCAGTCTTTTTCTTCTTCTTAAACGGGTTAAACCGCTCCAGCTCCTCCTTAAGCGCATCCACCCCCGGAATCTTATTCAGCAAAGAATCTGCCCGCAGGGAATCAAGCTTCAGGCGGTTACGGAGTTCGGCGGCGGCCTGGGCCTTTAGCCGGTCTGCTTCCGCCTGGGCGGCGCGGGCGATGCTGTCGCGCACCTGCTGGGCGCGCTGACCGGCAACGTTGCGCAGGCTGTCAATCCGGCGCTGAGCGTCTTCCTTTACGGTGTTGACCCGCTCAGTGACTTCGGCTTCTACTTCTTCCTTGCGCTCTTCAACTTCGGTGGTGACGCGGTCCTTGACGGCATCAACTACGGCGTCTTGCACGGAGGCCGCTTCGCCGTCCTCACTGCCCAGGAGGTTGAACTTGAACTTGGGATCGCTGATGCTACCCAGGAGGTTGATGTCTACATTGAGCGTATCGCCGGGAGTGATGTTAAGGCCAAGCTTAGAGGCTTGCCCCGCCAGCTGGTCCAGCGCAGAGAGGGCGGTACCCGTCACGATGTTGCCCTTGATCATGGCCCGCGGAATGGCGGCGCGGATTGTGTAGTCCATATCCTGCTCCAGGCCGTGCTTGCCCTGTACCCGTAAAGGAATACCGGCCAGCCTGAAGTTGAAGGGTTCAATCTGTACCTGTCCGTCTTCCACCAAAAAGATGGTTACTAGGTTTTTGAAGGTAGTGCTGTTCTTCAGCTCCTCGATGTTGAGCGCCTGACCAATCTTGCGGGCGGGGGTGAAACCGGCCAGTTTTGCTTCCGCAGTTTGGAAAAGGCCCTTAGCGTCAATCGTACCGAGCTTCGGGAAGAGATCATTGCCGAGCTTGCCCTCCAGCACCAGATCGGTACTGAACTGGCCCTGCAGGAACTTACCGATGGGCGCGAGTGCCGCAAAAGTATTGAGCGTATTAAAGGTCTGCCCAAAATCCATAGATTTCAGGTCGTAGTGGAACCGGAAACCAGGGTCTCCGGGCTCGGAAGTATCGTAAGCACCGGCAAAATTCATGCGCCCACCGAGCAGTTTTGCGCTGCCGTCTTCAATGACGGCCTGCCCGCCCTGCATCACCAGTTTGCCCAGCATCTGGTCCAGGTTGATGTTGTCGTATTTGACACGGTCGGCGTCGAGCGCAACGTTCAGGTTGATGTTGGAAGGGATGGGGATGGCCGCTGCCTCGGCTGCCGGTTGTCCGTTGTCGGTTGTCACCGTTGTTGTAGCCTCCTCACTCATAAAGTCCGCCAGGTCAATAAAGCCGGAGCGTACGGCGAGGTCTCCGGTCAGAACGCCTTCGCCGAAGGTGTAGTCAAACAGGTCAACGATGGTTCCGGAGCCGGTGAAGGAACTGCTGCCGAGCGTTCCGGCGGCGGAGGAAATCTCCATGCGGTTGGGCTTCACGTTGCCGACGGCCTTAAGGCCTTTGGGGCGGTAAGTTGCGTACTTCAGCTCACGGATATCGGCGTCTACGTCGAAGTCGAAACGGTCGAAGACGGCGGTGGCCGGTTGTCCGTTGTCGGTTGTCGTAGCGGTTCCAGCATTCTCCAGTTCGGCGGGGCTGAGGGTGGGGGAGTTGGCCGCTTCGGCGGGCATCCACTCGTCGGCATCGAAGAAGTTGGAGCGCAGGTTGAAGTTGCCCTTCATCGTCTGGTCTGCGGTGAAGTAGGCCAGGGGGTTGTCGATTTTACCGCCGCCGCTCAGGTCACTGCGGCCCAGCGTCATGGCGAAGGTGGGCACGTTGACGGCCTGGGGCGTGAAATCGGCGTTGGCGCTTGCGATGCGGACGGGCGGCAGCTCGTCGGTCACGTAAACGAAGTTGCTGATGGCGACGTCGCCCAGCACGTTCAGGTCCTGGTAGCGGCCGGCGTTTAGCAGGCTCTGGCGGACGCGGTCGAGCGTGATGTCGGCAATGATTTTACCGCCGAGTTCGCGCACGCCTTCGAGGGGCATCGCCTGCGCCCATTTGGCGAGGTCGAGATCGCCCTTCACGCGGGCATCCACCTTCGGGTCGGAGAGCGGGGTAGAGAGCTTCAGCCTTCCCCGGAACGGATCGCCGCCAAGGTCAAAGTCGAAGCGGGGAATATCGATCACCATCTGGTTCAGGTCTGCGCTCGGGCTGTTGATGCCAATCTTCGCGTCAATGCCGGTAATACCAACGGAGCGGCCGGGGTACTGGACGCTGCCCGAGGAAATATCTGTATTTACCGTAAAGGCGGGATAAATTTCTTTTTCGCCGTTAAATGGCCCGTCTACCGTACCGTTCAGGGTGAAGTTTCCGGTGGTTTTTACGTCTTCGTAGCCGGCGGTGTAGGCGGACGGGATGAGGCTCCACAGCTGGCGGAAATCGTTGACCGGTGCTTCGTAATCGAGGTCAAAAACGATGTCGTCGTTGTCTTCCAGGCTGATGCTGCCGCCGAAGACGAGGTCGAGGGCGTTGAGGGTGATTTTATTGTCCAGGAAGGTGTAGCGGGCGTTGTTCAGGTCTACGTTCACCATCGCGTCGGCTACGGCTTTGACCTCGTTCAGGTAGGTTACGCCGCTTTGCTTCAGGGTCAAAGCGTCTGCCTCGGAGTAGGTGTCGAGGTCAAAAACGGTAGCCGTAAAGTCGCCGTCTCCGGTGGTGGTGAGCCCTTCAATTTTCAGGTACGTTTCCGTGGTCCGGTCGTCGTAGACGAAGGTTCCCTTGTTCACTTCGTAATGCGACAGGTTTATTTGCGCGGCCGCAGGTGCGGTGGAGGGTTCTTCGGTGGCCCCGTCGCCTTCCGGAACGATGAGGTAGTTGGCCAACTCCGGCGTCAGGACCAGGAGGTTGATGAACGGCTCGTCCAGCGCAACCTCATCAATGTTATAATTCCCGTCTCCGCCCACTACGGACCAGAAACCAACGTCTACCTGCGCCCGCTTCGCCGTCATCAGCGGCAGACCAGCGAAGGTGTCTACGCCCATCACCTCAACGTCGTCTAACACCAACGATACATCGGGGAAGCTGCGCAGGAAGCTCAGGTTCACATCCCGAAAATCCACCTCCGCCTCCAGCGCCTGGTTTACGCTGGATTTTACGTTTTCAACGATCTGGTCCTTAAAGATGATCGGTGCGGCCAATAAAAAGATCACGCCGACTACGACGAGTACCACAAGGGCAATAAGAATGCGTTTGATGATTTTCATGGTTGGTTTTTTTAACGGGCTGAACCTTAAATGTACAAGACTTAGACATTGGTAAGGGGGTAACGTCACATTATAACGATGACGAAGAGGGCTTGATTACACAAGCCATAGTTGTTGTGTCCGCATTGAACGCGTATTTTTTGGGCATGTTTATGCTGCCCATTTCTTTTCAATGGGTGAGGGGCTGTGCACTGCGGAGAGGACACATCGTTTCGAGCGTATATTCCTCACTAAAACCCCCTCCCTAACCCTCCCTACGGGGGAGGGAATTCGTGAAAACGTAATGCATTTTAGAGAAAAATCAGCAGTATGGAAAAACATTATCAATAAATGATAACAACCGTAGCACCCACGCATTAAGCGAAGGCGGAGCCGCAGCGTTTCTGCTCCCCTCCCCAGCCGGAGGCGTTTTGGGGAGGGGCTGGGGGAGAGGGTTTTACGCAGTGGTAAAGAAGTGTGCTCATTGTAGAGCTGTGCCCCGAGGATACCCTCTCAGCAGCGAGAAAGTAAGCTGCCTTCTCGCTATCGCGAGGGCACCTTCGGGGCACAGCACCTTCCCCGGTATTTAGCCCATTTACCTCCCCCAGCATCCCGCGTCCGCGCCCAAAATCCCTAAACGCCAAAAAAGCTACCTTTGCCCCGTAACCACGACCCATACTATGCCGCAAGGAACCCCAGACTATACCTTCATAAAGACCTTTGCTGAACTTGAAGACTTCGCCGACGAATGCCGCGACATCACGTGGATGGGCTTCGATACCGAATTCATCGGCGAAAAACGCTACCAAACGCTGCTCTGCCTGATCCAGATCAGCTGCGAGCACGGCTATTACCTGCTCGATCCCATCGCCGTAGACAACCTCGACCCCTTCCTCGATATTCTCGAAGACCCGGCCGTCGTCAAGATCACCCACGCGGGCGACAACGATTACCGCCTGATGAACAAGCAGTTCGACTGTATTCCGCAAAACGTCTTCGATACCCAGGTCGCCGCCGGTTTTATCGGCCACCGGTACCCGATGAGCTTCGCCAAACTGGTGGACGCAGAAACCGGAACCATGCTCGCCAAAGGCTCCGCCGTCACCGACTGGAGCAAGCGCCCCATGAGCCCCAAACAGATCAAGTACGCCCTGAACGACGTGATCTTCCTCCGCGAACTCTACGACACCATCATGGCCAAACTAGCCGACAACGGCCGCCAGGAATGGGCCCTCGAAGAGTGCGCCGCCATGACCTCCGAAGACTACTACTACCGCGACCCCAACCACGAGTTCCTGAACAGCAACATCGCGCGCAGCAGCAGAACCAAAGACCGCGTTTTCCTACTCCGCCTCTACGAATGGCGCCGCTCTACCGCCGAGCAAAAGAACTACAGCAAGGAGATGATTTTGCAGAGCAAGCTCATCTCTCAGCTCACCCGTGGCGTACGCGGCGGGCTGTCTTCGATGCTCGAAAACCGCCGCCTGCCCCAAAGCACCGTAAAGCGCTATGGCAAAATGTTCGTAGAAATGTACGAACGCGAAGCCACTGAAGAAGAACTGGCCATCGCCAAAAGCATCCAGCGCGGCAAGCAGGAAGACGAGGAAGATGATATGCTCATCGAGCTGCTCTACCTCATCATGAAGTACCGCGCCAACGAAGCAGAAATCAGCCACGCCCTCGTGATGCCGCGCAACGCCATTAAGCGGATGAAGCAGGACCCCGACGCGCGCCAAACAATTCTTGGTAGCGGTTGGCGGCAGGAACTCCTTGGCCCGGACTTCGTCAACTGGCTCAATAACTTCGACAACCTGAAGGTTAAGATTGAGGGAGGGAAGATTTCTTTGGAGGCTTAAAGTGGGGTGCGCGCTTTGCGCTGTAAAAATCTCACAGAGTTTAACGGAGTTTGGCACAGAGTTGAACAGCGTAAGGCGCTAGATCGCTGCTCTTAGAAACGCTGTCTAACTCTGTTTGTACCTCTGCGAAACTCTGTGAGATATTTTTTTCGCGCAGCGAACCCCTGTATACTTCATCGAAGGTGACTACCGAGCAACCACCACCCGCCGAATCACGACACCCACCTCAGTAGGCAAAGCCAAAAAGTAAGTCCCCACCCCAAGGTGACCAAGGGAAAGCTCCGTGCGGATGTTATTGCCGGAAGCAAACTCCCCAACCTTTCGCCCAGAAACATCAAGAACCTGTAAGTTGCCGTTCAGCGCGTTCTCACCAGCTTCGATAGTAACGAGATCGTCGGTAACGGTAGGGTAGACCCTTAGGCTGGCGTCTTCCACAACGGGGCTTTCAAAACTGGTATTCAAATCCCGTTCGCCGTTGGCGAAGAAGTAGCCCCAGTGGCCGTTGGTGATGAGTCCGCTGGCGTTGCCTGCGGCGGATATTTTGTCTTCCGCAATCGGGATGACGGCGAGCACGCGGGTGCCGTCCTGGGTCTGGGCATCGAAGACCATTCGGTCGTCATCGAGTCCGTAATTGGGGTAGTTGACGATGCGGTTCTCGAAGATGGTAGCGGAGGCACCGGTCTCTATGTTCGCGCCCTGAATCTTGAAGGATTCGTTGGCAAAGTCCACCTCCTCGAAGGCGATGATGTAGGGTGAGTTTTTGGAGAAGGTCGGGTTGCCGATGGAGATACCTTCGGGCAGGCTGCTGGAGAGCTTCAGAATGTTTCCGTCGCCAAAGTCGTCGGTGTCCCGGTTCCAGGCGCGGAGGAAGCCGATGTCCCAGAACTCCAGCCCATCGTCCAGCCGGCTCAGGGCATCGTACATCAGAAATTCGCCGCCGGGCTCCCAGACCAGAGCATCGGCGTAGAGCACGTCTCCGGTGCTGATGCCGCTGGTGGAAGTAGTTGGGTTGGTGAGGGTTAAAAACTGACCGCTACTGCTGACAAAGTCGAAAATCAAAATTTGGTTGTCCTGGTCGGTGGTAGTGACGGCGAGGCGGAGGCCGTCTTTGCTAACGGCGGCGTTGCGCCAGATGGTTTGTGGGTCTCCCTCGACGAAGTCCAACATCAAAGTCGTAAAGTTGTACGTGCGCAGGCGGCCCTGGTCGTCAACGAAAACGGCGATTTCTCCGTCGTCGGTCAGGCTGGGGCGGCTGCCGAGGCCTACGGTTGCCAGCGGGTTGTTGAGGATTTCTCCGGCCTCATCGGCCAGGAAGAGCGCGGTTTCGTCGGTGTCAGCCAGCAGGAGGAAACGGTCGCCTTCGTTGGTTTCCAGGTCTACGGTGTAATCTCCGGCGTCGCCACCGATGCCTACACCGTCAAAAGCGGCGTTTGCGGCGGCGACTACGTTGGCACCGTAGAGGTCCTGAGCGGCTTGAACAACGGCAATGCGCAGGTCGGCGAAGCGGCTGGAGCGGGTCAGGTAAGTGTCCAAAGCCCGGTAATAGACCTGCTCGGCGCGGGCATCGCCTACCGCTGAGTTGGAACTGAAGAGGTAAAAGGCCCGGTTGGTGATGCCACTGTTGATGTGGACGCCGCCCCAGTCTCCGTCCCGGGTATTGGGCAGGTTGACGAACTCATCCATATGGGCCGGTTGCCAGCCACGTTGGCCGAAGGCGGAAGCACCGTTGTTGGGGTTCTGTAGGTTGCGGAGTGCGCCGGAGGGGAAGGCGTTGGTGACCACGTTTTCGCCCAGGCGGTAATCCCCCGTTTCCCCCTCGATGAGGTAGCCGAAGATGTCGGCGAAGGATTCGTTCATCGCGCCAGATTCTTCTTCGTAGATCAGGTCTGCGGTAGACTGGATCACGCCGTGGGCCATTTCGTGGCCGGCTACGTCAAGCCCACGCGGCAGGCGCTGAAAAGCGCTCACGCCGTTGCCGTAGAAGAGGGCGCGGCCGTTCCAGAAGGCGTTGTCCATTTGCGTACCGTCGGTTTCGTTGACGTTCATGATGGAGAGCACGTTGCCCCCGTTGCCGTCGATGGAGTTGCGGTTAAACTTATCGACGAAGTACTGGTAGGCTTTGCCGGCATTGTCCTGCACGCTGGCTTCGGTCCGGGTCCAGTCCGTGTTGGTGGTGCTGGCCCGCAGGGTGGGGTCGAAATCATCGCGTTGCGGGCTGCCACTGAGGCCATCGTAGCTCAGGATGATCCCGTCGATTTCTCCGTCGGTGACGGTAAACATGGGGCGGGTACCGTCAACAAGGAGGAACTGGTCTTGCAGCGAAAAGGTGTTGATGGTTACCGACCGGTCGTAAAGATCGGTGACGTTTGCAGTAGCGGGGCCGTCGGGTAGGGTAGAGGCCTTGTTTTTAGCAGGCGCGGCTGTTTTCTTTGGGTGGTTTGAGCAGGAGTTGTGCCCTGTGTACAGGCTGGCTTCCAGTCCGCAGGTGTGGATGTTTTCGTGGAGGATGGTGCCGGTGTGGGCATCTAAGAAAAGGCTGGCGTGTTCCTTGAGGTTGGGTCGGGCGTTGACCAGCCAGGCCAGGACAGGAGCGTCTCCTCCGCCGTAAACGACCAGTTCGGCTTCCAGCTGAGGGCCGGAAATCCAGGCCAGTTGGTGGGCTGGCAGGTTGATCCACTGTTCCTCAAACTTACTTTGCACCTGCGTGCGCGCCGCCGCTTCATTGATGGTCGGGACGATACTCAAATTTTGCGGGCTGGGCTGCAAACGGCCGGTGTAAAGATCAAATCCTTCGCCGTTTTGCGCGTGCAAGCGGGCATCGGAGGGCAGCACGGTCAGGCCCTGATAAACTTGCTGCAACCGCAGGTGCTTTTGGCCGAGGGCATCGGTCGTTTCTTCCGTTATTCTGATTTCTTGTTCGGGGTTCGTCAGGCCCAATTCACCAGCAACTGCCGTCAGGTAAGCGTAGGCGTCGGCCTTGTCTGCACGGGCTGCGGGCATATTATTCGGTCGCCCTTCAAGGGCATATACCTGCTTTGCGTCTTCGTCTGTCCGGACGCGCACACCCGCTACACCCGGCAAAACGATGTTCTGAACTTTGTTGATATTCAGGCGCGGCCGCTGGTGCAAAGTTGGGTTTAAGGAAGCATTGCTCACCCGATTAAGCTTGAAATCAAGCCGGTAAACATCGATATTAGACGGTGTGGAAGCGGGCGTTTGCACCGGTTTAAAAGTCTGCTGCGCCGCAACAGAAACAGAGAGTAACGCAAAGGTGAGGAGTAAAGAAAGTCTGTACATGAGTGTAGGGATATTATCGGTTTATAAAAGTGGAGGGGGAAGTGCAAAAGACCAGAACTAGAGGCTGTGCCTGAGTTCTGAAATCAGACTTCTGCTACCCCTCCCGCATGGCCCGAACCTGGGCCATGAGCGCCTGAAAGCACGCCCCCGCATCTTTACTGGGGGCGTTGCTGGGCCCGGACCAATTGAGCGGCTGCGCAAGACCTCCGGAGTAGCGCGTCATCATGGTATTCATGTTGGCGGGCTTGTTCGGGGTGGCCTGAAAGTTGATCTTGTCGATTTCTGCCTGGAAGACGACCAACTCTTCTTTCTTGAGTTTTCCGATCTTTTCCAGCTCTCCCGTCGTGCGGTTGTTGAACAGAATTCTGCCGTTGTCCAGCAGCAGGATGTACTCCCGAATTTCACCAGTGAAACCTCCGGCGTTGCCGAAGTGCAGGCGGTTGTCGGGGAGTTTCTCTACGGTATACTTTTGGCAGCCGAGGAAGAGAAATAGTGGTAGGAGGTAAGCGAGTAGGCGCAAATGATTGGTGGTTGGTAGGGTGTAAGATAGTTCATTCGCGGGTTCCTCAGTACTTGTGTTGAGGGAAATGGAGAGGGCTCGCAACGATTACGTGAGGACGAACGCAGTATGTATGTGATTTGACGGATGAGCCATCCCGTAGGGATTTTACATTAGTAACCCAAGACGTAGCGCAGCGAAGTCTTGGGTTACGGCAGTTACTAATAGAAAAACAGCACCGCGAAGCGGTGCTATGAGTGGTGTAGACGAGCCCCCAGGAACAACGAATACGTGCGGACGAGCTCCCACGCTACGGGAAGCGCCTAAATATGATTCATCGTAAATGCTGAAAAGCAAACCTACTCCGTCACCTCATACTCCTTAATCTTCCGGTACAGCGTCCGTTCGCTGATGCCGAGTTCAGCGGCGGCTTCTTTGCGGCGGCCGTTGTGCTTGCGGAGGGCTTTTTTGATGAGTTCCTTCTCGGCGTTGGCGAGGCTCAGGTCTTCGTCCACCACTTCGCTTTCGGCGTAGGCGCGGTGCATGTCCTGATCGACGATGATGGGGTCTCCGGAGTTATAATCTGGCTGTTGGGGGCGCGGCCTCGAACCATTCCCGGTACCCCGGCTGAGCCGAGCGCTGCGCTGCCCTTCACTTCCGTACGTGCCACCTCCGGAAACCACTGGTGTAACCTCTACGTCCAGATCGCGCATATCGTAGGCTTCGGTGGCCACGTTGCCCGCATCGGCGGCGAAGCGATCAATCTCGGCGGCGGCGGCGGGGTAGTTGCCCGGCATGGCCAGGGATTGGACGCGCTCTACGTCCCGAACACTCAGGTTATTGCTGCGGATCAGGTCCGCGATCAGGTTCTTGAGCTGGGTCATGTCCTCCTTCATGTCGAAGAGGACTTTGTAGAGGATGTCGCGCTCCTGGAAGCCGTTGGCCGGGTTGCCGGGCTGGTCTTCCCGGCGGATGGCGGGCAGGTTGCGCTGCATCAGCTGGGGCATCAGCTCGGCGAGGTCTACGGCGGAGAGCTCCCGCTTTTCGGAGAGGATGCTCATGCGCTCCGCTACGTTCTTCAGCTCCCGGATGTTGCCGGGCCAGGCGTACTGCTCCAGCAGCCAGCGGGCTTCCTCTTCCAGCTGAACGGCCTCGATGCTTTGCTTCTCGGCAAAGTTGTTGGCGAAGTAGCGGAAGAGCAGGTAAATATCCTCCGGCCGCTCGCGCAGGCTGGGCATCTCGATGGGCACCGTGCTGAGCCGGTAGTAAAGGTCTTCGCGAAACTTACCGTCGCGGACCCGCTCCAGCAGCTTGCGGTTGGTGGCCGCTACCACCCGAACATCGGTCTTCTGTACCTTATTGGAGCCCATCCGGATGAACTCTCCGTTTTCCAGCACCCGTAGCAGAAAGGTCTGGGTCTGGGCGGGCATCTCGCCGATCTCGTCCAGGAAAATGGTGCCGCCGTCGAGGGTCTCAAAGTAGCCTTTCCGGTCTCCGGTGGAGCTGGTATACGCGCCTTTGACGTGGCCGAACAGTTCAGAATTGATCGTCCCCTCCGGCAACGCACCACAGTTGATGGCGATGAAGCCCTGGTGCTTGCGCGGGCTGTTGTCGTGGATGATGCGGCTCATCACTTCTTTACCGACACCAGACTCGCCCATGATGAGTACGGACAAATCCGAAGGCGCTACCCGCACGGCAGTGTTGAGCGCGTTCTCCAGCGCGGGAGAACGGCCTACTATGCCGTAGCGGCGTTTGATGGTGTCGATGTTGGGCATGTTCAGGAATTAGAGGTTAGGAACTAGAAGCTAGGGAACTAGAAGCTAGGGAACTAGAAACTAGGGGCTAGCTCCTAGTTCCCTAGCTTCTAGTTCCCTAGCTTCTAGTTCCTGGTTCCGAAGAGGGTAGCGGACGTAGAGTCAGTGATCGAAACCGTCACGTACATTCCCGGTTTCTCACCTTCCAGCTTAGGAAAGACCACCATCCGGTTCTGTGTAGTCCGGCCTTTCCAGTCCTGGTCAGACTTTTTGGAATCCCCCTCGATGAGCACCTTAAAGGTCTTACCCACTTCGGCAGCGTTAAGCTCACGGCTGATGCCGGTTTGCAGCTCGATGATTTCGGTTAGGCGACGCTTCTTGGTGGCCAGCGGAACATCGTCTTCAAACTTGCGGGCGGCTGGCGTGCCGGGGCGCTCACTGTAGAAAAACATGTAACTCATACTGTAGCGGGCGAACTCAACCATGCTCAGCGTATCCTGGTGGTCTTCTTCGGTTTCTGAGCAGAAACCGGTGATGATGTCGGACGAAATAGCGCAGTCTGGCATGATCTCGTAAATGCGGTTCACCTTTTCTTTGTACCACTCGCGGGTGTAGGTGCGGTTCATCAGGTCCAGGATGCGGGTATTGCCGGACTGAACGGGCAGGTGGATGTACTTGCAGACGTTCTCGTGGTCGCGCATGGCGTAGAGCACGTCGTCGGTGATGTCTTTGGGGTGGCTGGTGCTGAAGCGGATGCGCAGGTCGGGGTCTACGGCGGCGGTCATTGTTAGCAGCTCGGCAAAGTTGACGGTTTCTTCCGTTTCGGGGTTCTGCCATTTGTAGCTGTCTACGTTTTGGCCGAGTAGGGTTACCTCGCGGAAACCTTTATCGAACAGGTCCGTCGCTTCGGCAACGATGCTGAAGGCGGAGCGGCTGCGCTCACGGCCTCTGGTATAAGGTACTACGCAGAAGGAGCACATATTATCGCACCCCCGCATGATGGAGATGAAGGCCGTTACGCCGTTGCTTTGCAGGCGGACGGGGCTGATGTCGGCGTAAGTCTCTTCCCGGCTCAGGAAGACGTTGACCCCTTTTTCTCCCTCTTCGGCCCCGGCGACGAGGCCGGGCAGATCGCGGTATGCATCGGGGCCGACTACGAGGTCTACCAGTTTTTCTTCTTCCAGGAACTTCGCCTTGAGGCGCTCGGCCATGCAGCCGAGTACCCCGATCATGGTGCCGGGTTTGGCTTCCTTGACCTTATTGAAGATCCGCAGGCGCTTGCGCACGGTATCTTCCGCCTTCTCGCGGATGGAGCAGGTGTTGACCAGAATCAGGTCCGCCGCTTCCATGTCCCGAATCGGGCTGTAGCCCGCTTCGCCGAGGATGGAGGCGACGATCTCGGAATCCGAGAAGTTCATCTGGCAGCCGTAGCTCTCGATGTAGAAGTGCTTGGCTCCGGCTTGCTTTGGCGCAAACTCAGCACCGAATGCTTCGCCTTGGCGGCTTTCGTCTACCGTCTTCGCGTTGAGGTCCACCAGGGTGGGATTGTCGTTGTACATAGGGATTGCCCTTTAAGGAGGGCGAAGGTACGGCGGCGGCGTGACAAATTGGCAGAAGCAAGGGGAGAAATTTACCCTAGTTCTTCTTAATGGAGATCGAAGACCCCTTGCTGAATTCCTGACCGGTCTGCTGCTCGTAGAGTTCCATAAACCGGCTGTGGCCCTCTTGGGAGGCTTTCTTTCCGTTCACCTTCAGTTGATTGGCGTCGACGGAGAGCTTGCGCAGCCGTCCGGAGTCTTCGATGAGGCCTTCGCGCTGAAGCTGTTCTACGATGACTTCGTAGCTGGCTTCGCGGCGTTCGCTTCTTTCTTTTTGCCTTGCTTTTCGTTCAATATTTCTTTCCTCGCGTTCGAGGTCACGTTGCTGGCGCTCTAAATTGCGTTGTTGCTGGTCCAGGTCCCGGTCCTGGCGTTCCAGGTCGCGCTGCATCCGGGCTTTGCGGCGTTCCATTTGCTCGATCATGGTTTCCATTTCCTGGATTTCGGCTTCGGCTTCGCTGTGGCCATCGGCGGGCATTTCTGGGCTGAATCCGTTGGGGGGCATACCGTCGGAGTGCCACTCGAAAGAGCGGCCATCGCCGGTGCTGTCCATCTCCCAGTTCCCGTCGCCGTCACTACGAAACTGGAAGCGCATCACATCGCCGCTGCCTTCGAACATCCGTTCCAGGCTCTGACTCAGGCGTTCGCCCATTCGTTCCATGTCTTCGCCCATGCCTTCGAAGCGGAGCTCAAAGTTCTCCCCCATTTTCTCGAAGCGTTCGCCCATGCCTTCAAAGCGCTCTTCCATGCCTTCCAGGTCTTCTTCAGACCAACGGAACATCCGCATTTCATTGTCGCCTTTTTCGTTGGTGCCCAGTAATTTTTCTACGCGGCCCTGGTACTGGTCGTATTCGTTTTCTGGCACCTCCTTGCCGTCTACTTTGAGGGATTGGATCTCCTGGTCTTCCACCACCACTTCAATGGAGGAACCGTTGCGGTACGAGCTCACTTTATGGCGGCCCGTAGGGAGGCTGTCGGTTGTTGTGGGCGCGGCCGCAGGTGCGAGGAAGGTGTCGGGGCCATGGTTCTCAGCGGCAGATACCGTCGTCACTACGCTCAGTAAGGTGAATAAGGTAAAGTATAGTTTCATCTCAAATTGGTTAGTCGTTGGCAAAGTTAAGGATGGGCTGTGGTTATTGTCAACCCCTCGTCCTTTGAAAGAGACGACGGGG
>CAYWMW010000005.1:0-3262 GCA_964458975.1 uncultured Lewinella sp.
ACGCTTCGCGTTTTTAGCCGAAGCGTGAACTAATAATTGGTCAGATTACACATCCTAGCTTTAGGGATGCCGTGAAAATAACTTACGCCTTTTGGTCGCCTTATTTCGTCCCATTTTCCGGCAAAAATTATTTCCGTAGCTTAGGCTATGCAAAGAATTTTTGCCGAAAACTGGAACGAAAGCGTCAGACCAAAAATCAGTAACTTATTCTCACGGCGTCCCTTAATAGGCAGGAAGCCGCCAACTTGCCGTAAATTTGGGCAAACCGGAATGTGCAAATACGCTCTAATTTTTACACCTTTTATGACCTCCTCCGGGGGCTTTTTTACGCGCTTGTATTGCATCCTGAATGCCGGCAGTCCCGGCTTTGCTTGATCGTTACTTGATGAGGCTGTGGGACACGGAGGGGGAAAGTTACTGCCGCTGGCCCACAAAAGTTACCTCCTTTCTCTTGCCTTCATCATCATCGTACACGTACTCAATCCGGAGCTCATTGCTGTCTTCCAGGTTGATTCGGCCTACTACTATTAGATTACGGCATCTTGAGGTTGAGCTTTCCCGTAAGAATGTGCTGACGAAGAACTGGTAGCCGCGGTACAGCGGTATACCCCGCTCGTTGAAGTCGCAATTAGGTGGCACCGGAAGCCCGTGTAAACGGCTGAAGGGCGGGTGGGAATTGTCCACCCGGACTTCGTATTCTTCGTCAGGGGTTCCCTGTAGCGTTCCTTTGAAAGTGCCAAAAACGGGAGCGCTGCTTCTATGGTCGGTATAATAAATTTGTTTGGTTTTTACGTCCCTGAACTGAGATTCGTCCAGACACGTAGAGGTACTGTCGGCAGTTGTTTCTAGCGTAACGGAGACGGCCCCTACAAAGCCTGTAAAGTCAAGGGTAAGTTCTGGACCCGTAAAAATTTGGGGGTCGGTACCTACCTTCCATGCGTAGGATTTTAGGCCTCGGGTAACGTTTGCTTTATAGTAAGTAGTCCCGCCGCTAACAGAAGTATCGATCTCTATTTCGATTGTGGTGTCAGCGACAAACTCAACGGGTGCTACAATTTTAAAATCACTGTTAGCCGGGGGGGATCTTGTACACGGATCGAAATTAGGACAGGTGAAGTTAGCAGGGTCGTCGCAAAATACATCTTCTCTACAGGCACTGGTTAGTAGTACTAGTATTACGGCGAAGGGTAGTAGGAATGTGTTTTTCATAGGGTTTTTTTGAGCCAAATATGGACTGCGGTTGCCCAACGGCTTGCCCTTACATTTTTCTCCTTTTAAACCTTTACTTTGCATCTACGTCCGCGCCCCAAAAGGCACTCTGCAAGTTTTTTTTAAAGCTGCTCTTTAAGGTAGGCTGTCTAATCTTTCGGTTATTACCCGTGACGGGTTTTTACTGCCAAAACGCGAAGCGTTTTCTTCTGAATAGCCCCTCTCCGCTGAGCCTGAGGCGAAGCGTGTTGGAGAGGGGTTGGGGAGAGGTGGCTTCGGGAGGAGACCAGCAGATTAGACAGCCTACTCTTAAAGGTACAAAACATCCCCCTAAAAACATAGCTTCTTAAGCCTTAAAACGACTTGAAAAAGCCGAGTAAATCGAACCTTTTCTTTCTGGACAATATCTTTGAGTTTATGAAGCACTTTTTAGCTCTTTTTGCCCTCTTCATCGTGTGCTTTTCCTGTAGTCCTGAACCAGGGGTTAACCCACTGGAAGCCGCCCGCCAAAAGCTGGAGCAGGCCAACTCGATCTCTTTTGAAATGCAGTCGGTCTGGAACAATACGTTTGTTGGAGATACGGCTTTGAACGCCTCGCACAAAGGTATTTATCTGCGAAATGACCAGCGTGATTTTCCGTACGATTTTATCTACGAAGCAGATGGTACGTCCTCTCTATACCTACAAAGGGACACTAGAGGACGTTCAGCTTGAGAAAGGACTTCTTGTAACTTATTCGCAGGAAGAAGCCAAGCTAAACCTCGCCTACGAAGGCAACTATTCCTCCATGATGACACCAATGATGACCGTTAGAGATTCCGTATGGTTGCGGGCTGGGAATGACGGAAATATTGTTTACTACGACAAAGTGGACGATGATAGTGAAGATGAATATGGCCACGCTTACATTATTGAGCGGTTGAGGATCGACTCTACTACGTCAGAAATTGTTGCACAAGAACGTATTTATACGCTTGATGACAAACCGATGCAGCACATCGTCAGGCATTATTCAAACTTCACCTTCGATCAGGTGGAGCGCCTTGTGTACGATTACCCGGAAGGCTTTAAAACCGTTGCCAACGCAGACCTGGAAAGCCAGGAGGAGAAGGACTTGATAAAGGCTGGAGACCGTGTGCCCGAATTCGATCTAGTTGATACAGACGGGAACGCATATTCTGAAGAAACGATTCGCGGCAAAAAAGCGGTCTTCGTCTTCTCTTTCATTGGCTGTGGCGGTTGCGAATTAGCGCGTAAGCATTTGGCGAAGGCAGGGTTTTATTTCGACGAAGACTACGTTGCCCTATACGTCAACCCGATGAATACTGCGAAGCAGATCGCTAATTACCACGAGAATAAGCCCTGGCCCTTCAAGCTGGCGGCTACCGATTATGACTTTTCCGCAAGCTTTGGTGTTTCCAGCTATCCTACTTTCATCACTGTGGATGAGTCCGGCACAGTAGAGGAGGTAATTGAGGGCTACGACGAGGATGATTTTATGGATTATTTTGAGGGGAAGGGGGGCATTAGCTCAGGCGCTCATTAAAAAGCGCTTCAATAACATTTACGTTGTCAAAACACAACTTTCACTTTTTTCTGAAACCTTCTGTCTTGCCGCTCGTTCCATAGGGTATGACACACGACCACGATACCGTTAAGCCTTACGGCCACGCCAGTTCCAAGAAAGCCGAGGTAGGCGAGATGTTCGACAGCATTGCCCCGAACTACGATTTGCTCAACCGGGGTACCTCCCTTGGGGTGGACACGCTCTGGCGGGCGAAGATGATTAAACAGTTGGACCCCACCGTTCACAAAAAGATTCTGGACGTTGCTACGGGAACGGCCGATGTGGCCATCCAGACGGTTAAGCGGGCGAATGTAGACCACGTGACGGGCCTGGACCTGAGCGAAGGAATGTTAAAGTACGGCCGTAAGAAAGTTACCGCTGCGGGCCTGGACGAGCGGATCACCCTCGTGCAGGGAGACAGTGAAAACCTACCCTACGCTGATGGTTCCTTTGATGCGGTGACGGTTTCTTTCGGAGTACGCAACT
>CAYWMW010000005.1:3362-22411 GCA_964458975.1 uncultured Lewinella sp.
CCCTACGCTGATGGTTCCTTTGATGCGGTGACGGTTTCTTTCGGAGTACGCAACTTTGAGAATCTGGAAAAAGGGCTGTCTGAAATGCGGCGGGTACTTCGCCCGGGCGGGAAATTAGTGATTCTGGAGTTCAGCCGGATTACCTTTGCGCCGATTCGTTGGGGGTTTAATTTCTACTTCGGTAAAATTATGCCGCTGATTGGTCGTTTACAGTCTAAAGATCCCCGAGCTTATGCCTATTTGTTCGAGAGTGTCCAGGCGTTTCCGAGTGGAAAAGCCTTTACCGGCATCCTCGATAAGGTAGGCTACAAACAAACTGAATGCAAAGCCTTAACTTTCGGAATTGCCTCCATCTACACGGCAGTAAAGGAATAATTAATAGTGGAGTAAAGGGTAGTCGCTACTTTCTACCGCTGCTCTTTTTTGTTCTCTTTAGCCTGGCTCCGTCTTCCGGTCATGCCCAATTTACGGGCGGGAACAACTACAATTTCTACGATTTCCAGAACAAGCCTTTTTACTTCGGGCTTACGTTGGGCTTCAATTCGAGCCGCTATACGCCGTTTCGGAGTGAGGAGTTTATTTTCTCTGACTCCATCATTGGGGTAAAGAGCCTGAACGGGCCTGGCTTTAATCTGAACATGATCGCGAACCTGAAGATTGGGCAGTACTTCGATTTTCGGTTCCTTCCCGGCTTCAGCTTCGCTGAACGGCGGCTGAACTTTACGCAGAATACGCGGATCGTCCGGGAGACACAGGAGTCGGTACAGTCCGTTTTTGTGGAGTTGCCCTTTTTGTTCCGGTACAAATCTGCGCCTTACCGGGATAAGCGCTTGTTTTTGGTAGGCGGGGTGAAGTACAGCTTCGACGTGGCCAGCGAGAGCCGGGCGAAGCAGGCGGAGGGTAACTTGCTCAGAATTAGCCCGCACGATTTCCACATTGAATACGGTGCTGGAGTACAGTTCTTTTTCGATTACTTCATCTTCTCACCGGAGTTCAAGGTAAGCCAGGGCATCGGGAATACGTTGTTGTTTAATCCGAATTTACCGGAGAGTACGGTGCTGGAGAAGGTGCTTAGCCGGACGTTTACGCTTAGTTTCCACATCGAAGGATAAGGGTTTGTTTTGACCCGAAGGAGACAGGTTGGGAAACCGATCTTTGCATCCTGCGGCCGCGCCTCCTTATATAAGGTCTCGTAACCTGAGTACAACAATTCGATACTCCCCATTTCGGGAATAGCGGATTTTTACTTTTCTCCCTGCTTTACCCATAAGCCTCCGGATGATGCCACTGAGGGTCATGAAGCCAACGGATTTTCCGTTGATGGCCACAATTCTGTCTTTAACCTGCAGGCCCGCCAGGTCCGCCGGGCTACCGGGAACTACGCTGGCGATGGTGTATGTTCTAAGGTTCGTCCCGCCAGCAAGTACGGTGAGCCCTGAGCGATCATACTGGAATTTACTCTTCCAGCGTTTGCCTACTGGCCGTAACCAAACCTGATTCTGGGTGTAGTTGATGACTACGTTGAAGCGTCTCATCAAGCGGTTTCCTATGATACCCTGCCGGTCATTAAGAAATTTCAGGCCAACGGTGTCTAGCGGCTGAAAATAGGTTACTACATTTTCAAGTCGCTTTCCTCCAAGCTCAATCTCCCTTGCCCGGCCAACGTTTCCCTCCAGACTTCCGCCAAGCCCGCTGGCGATGTAGGTAGGAACGGTAAGTTGAGGAAGGTCAAAATCGGTACTGTCTCCAAACGTATGCATTAGCAGGGTGAGCCCGGCACCGGAGTCTAGTAATAAACGACGATCGGTCGTCTTTGACCCTGTAACGCTAAGAGGGATGTTTAAGTAAGCCCGGTTGCGAATAAAATCTGAAGGGATTTCAACGTGTTTACCTGAAGGCTGCCAGTCGTCGGGCTCGTGCAGAATCATGAGTTGTTTACGAAAATCGAACTCTACGGTGAACCGCATGAGAAAATCTGCGCCCAAAATACCTTGTATACTGGTGCCAGTCAGCCGTTCAAAATCAAAGTAATTCTCCTCCAGAACGAGCATAGAGCGGTTGCGGGCCAATAACCGATCAGCAATGCGTAGATCAATTCCCGTGGCTAAGTAGGCGGTAAGTGAGTTGTCCAGATCCGCACCGCGTACCTCAAAAGTGCGGCGGTAGTCTACCTTCAGCATGTCCGTCATGCTTTTTTCGAGCAGGACGGTGTTTTCTGCTCCGGTGTCAATGATGAAACGTACGGGAAGGACGTTGTCTAGCAAGATATTGATGACCAAAAAGTCATTTTCTATGTCGAACGGTAGTTCAATACGTTTATACCGGCCAAGAACCTTTAGGTCCAGGCGTTGGCCGGCTACATCAGCGTTGATGATTATTACCGCCATCAAGATCAGCAAAGAGGGAGATACTTTGCGAAAAAAGTAAACGAAAGCTGGATTATTGATGGTTATGAACGGCACAGCGGCAAGATAATTACAAATACCCAAGCAGCGTTTGTTCAACATAATCGTTATGGTAGTGTTAAAGTTAAAGTGTCAGTAGCGTGCCACTGAGCATCAATTAAAGCATAATTTTTGCCCTGTTTTTTGGTTCTCTGCAATTGATTACACACTTTTGCATTGTTGAACACTCGCTGTGTGCAGTACTTAACAGTGCTCATAATAGCGGAGTCTCCGGTAAAACGGGTAATGTTTAACATAGTTTTAGTTTTAGTATACTCGAAGAAGTAAGTAACGATCATGCAAATTTCACTACCGTTGGCCCACGGCCTGGCGGATCACCCTGCATATATTTCTTCTCCCCTCGGCATTTCTGCGGGTGGCTGCTCCTTGAGCGGCCTTTCCTGCGTTCGCATACATCCAAATTTTTCAATTTACAAGTAGTAGTATGAAGCTTATTTCTAACCACATCATTCGTGGTTGCCTTTTTCTTATGCTCGTATTGGTTACCGGCGTCCTTGCGGCGCAAACGCAGGTAACGGGTACGATCACTGACGCAGAAAATGGCGACCCTCTTATCGGTGCAAGCGTTCTCGTTACGGGAACTTCCACCGGAACGGTTACTGATTTTGACGGTAACTATACACTCAACGTACCAGCTAACGCTGAGTCATTGACCATTTCTTACACGGGTTATGCTACCCAAACCATAGCGGTTGCCGGACAAACCGTCATCAACATTCAGCTCGGTGCTGGTGAGTTGTTGGACGAAATTGTCGTTGTGGGATACGGCTCGGTAAAGAAGAACGACCTTACTGGTGCTGTTGTCGCACTTACCGATGAAGACTTCAATGGTGGCGTCATCGTTTCTCCTGAGCAACTGATTCAGGGGCGTGCCGCAGGTGTACAGATCACGGAGACTTCCGGGGAGCCGGGCGCTGCGGTAAACATTCGTATCCGTGGTACATCTTCCGTAGGCTCTAACAACAACCCTCTTTTCGTAGTTGACGGTGTTCCACTTGATGCAGAAGCAACTTCCGCCGGGGGTAATATTGAAGGCCTTGGTTCTGCTCCTGCGCGTAACCCCCTCAACTTTCTTAACCCGGCTGATATCGCTTCGATTGATGTCTTGAAGGACGCCTCTGCAACGGCTATTTACGGTTCACGGGGAGCTAATGGTGTAGTACTGATTACAACCAAACAAGGAGACGGTGACGCTGGCGTATTACAGTTTAGCTCTAGTGTCGGTATCTCTAATATCACCCGCAAGTACGATCTGCTCAACGCAAGCGAATTCCTTGATGCTTACGAAGACCTGAACGATGCTACCGCGCGCCAGCTCATCGATGGTGGCGCCGAGACGGATTGGCAAGACGAAGTTTTTCGTACCGCCCTCACAACCAATAACAGTCTTTCTTTTGGTGACGGTAACCAAAACGGAAATTACCGCTTCTCGTTGTCTCATCTCGACCAGCAGGGCATCATTGAAAACTCCGGCTTGGAGCGTTTAACTGCTCGCTTTAACGGTTCAAAGAAATTCATCAATGATCGCCTGACGATTTCCACCCAAGTAACGGTATCTGACATTAAAGACGACAATGTTCCTGCTACTTCGAACTCAGGTTTCACCGGAGACCTGATCGGCAACGTACTAAAAGCGAACCCCACACAGCCTGTTCTTGGGGGGAACACTGCTGACCCTGACAACTTGAGCGTCTTCAACCAGGTAAGTAACACTGAGCCCAACCCGGTAGCTCTACTGAACCTTTATGAGGGCTTCACCAATACGTTGCGGACCCTTGCCAACGTATCGGCTAATCTCAAAATCGCTGAAGGCCTTAGCTTCAAGACCATCGTTGGTATTGACCGCTCCCGTTCTACCCGGACGGACGCTCAAAGCCCCGAACTGCGTCTGAACAACATCATCCGCAGCGGCCGCCTAGATATTAACGACCTCAATGTGAGCAACAACCTGTGGGAGAACTACTTCACCTACGACCGGAAGATCGGAACCGTTGGGTTTACCGGCTTGGTGGGTTACTCTTACCAGCGTTTTCAGCGTGACGGACGAGGATTCTCTTTCCGTAATTTCCGTACTAATGACTTAGACCAGATCGTAAATAACCTGGCGGCTTCTGACCAAGTGGGAACTCCGGGAAGCGGCCTTGGTACGAACTCGTTCAATAACGTCGATGAGCTCCAGTCTTACTTCACGCGGGTCAACTTCGATATCAGCGATAAGTACATCCTCACAGCAACCGTTCGTGCAGATGGCTCTACCCGTTTTGGTGAAGATAACCGTTACGGTATTTTCCCCTCTTTTGCCTTCAAATGGCGCTTACTTGAAGAGTCCTGGGCGCCACAGTCTTTTTCTACCCTCGGCCTGCGGGCTGGTTACGGTGTTGTAGGCAATCAGGCTATTCCGAACAACCAGCATCAGCAGCGTGAACGTTTTAGTGGTGTCGGCTTTGATGCTAACGGTAACCCCGCTGGCGGTAATCTGGGCACGGTTGCTTTTGAGAACAGCGGTTTGCAGTGGGAGTCCACCGCTCAGATCAATGTTGGTCTTGATTGGGGAGTTAACAATAACCGCCTGAGTGGTAGCATTGACTACTACCGCAAGAATACCAACGACCTACTGATTCAAGTCCGCGCCGCTCAGCCTGCGGTTCAGCCTTTCGTCTTTGATAACCTGGATGCAGATATCATCAACGAAGGTGTCGAGTTGGCCCTTAACTATGTTGCCGTTGATAAGCCTAACTTCAGTTGGGACGTGAACTTCAACATAGCGTACAACAATAACGTGGTACAGAACTTTGGTGGCCTGATCAATACGGGTGATATTGACGGCCAGGGACTTACGGGCGCATTCGCTCAGCGGATTGCCGAAGGCCAGCCCCTTTACGCTTACTTCCTGCGGGAATTCGGCGGCTTTGATAGCGAAGGCGTTTCGGTTTATCCGAACGGTGACGTACAAGAGTTTACGGGCGACTCACCGCTGCCAACCACTACCGGTGGTATCACGAACACGTTTGTGATCGGCAACTTCGATGCGACGATCTTCTTTTCTGGTCAGTTTGGCCACTCCATTTACTCCAACACCGCCAATGCCTTCTTTACGGCGGGTTCATTGGCCAACGGCCGTAACGTTTCGCGTGATGTGGTGGGCAACGGTGAAGGAGCGTTCAACGCCCCTGACGTTTCCACCCGCTTCCTGGAAAGCGGCAACTTCGTACGTCTGCAGAACGTAAGCCTTGGATACACGGTCCCGGTACAGGGCAATGTAATCTCTAACCTGCGTTTCACACTCTCCGGCCAGAACCTCTTCGTTATTGACAGCTACAGCGGTCAGGACCCTGAGGTTTCTATCAGTAAGCCAATTGACGGTATTCCTTCCATTGGTATCGACTACACCGCCTTCCCACGCGCGCGTACCGTAACCTTTGGCTTGAATGCTTCCTTCTAATTAACCTAAATTGTAAGTTGAAATACATAACCTTGTGTTTACGGTATTGATTATGAACTATTTACGGGTTCATACGATTACAATTAAGCATACATAGAATTATGTATTTCAACTTTTTAAATAAGCTATTATGAAATTAAACTATCAAAACAAGGGGCTGCTTGCATGCGTCGCCCTACTATGCTTTGGCTTGGCGAGCTGTACAGCACTGGAGCCAGAAGGCACCGATTCTGTAATTCGTGATGTTGTTGACGGTACTGCCGTTCCGGGGAATCCCGCTGAGCTTGTTACTGCCGCCTACAACAACTTGAGCACCTTTACCGATCAAACCAATACCTACGCACTTCTTCAGCACACGTCTGACGAGATGATTCCACCGACCCGTGGTGTCGACTGGTCCGACAACGGTGTATGGCGTACGCTGCATGCCCACACCTGGGATCCTACTCATGCCTACGTACTCGGTGCCTGGAATGCGCTTAACAGTCGCCTTTTCAATACGGTTGAAATCCTGGCTGGAAACCCCAGCTCAGAAGAAATGGCGGATGCCAACTTCCTTCAGGGTTTTTACATGTGGCACGTGCTTGACCTCTACGGCCAGGTTCCTTTTCGTGAATGGGAGCAAGGAGTGGATGAACTGCCCCGCGTTATTCCCCGGAGTGAAGCCATCGACTTAGCCATTGAGCGCGTTGAGCAGTCCATTTCCGGTCTGCCTTCCCTTGGCCCTGGTGAAAACATTCGAGGCAGTAAAGCGGCGGCTTACGCCATGCTGTCGCGCATGTACCTGAACCGCGCCGTATATACTGCTGATTCTCCGTCCGGCCCTTACACCCACAGTGACGATGACCTGCGAAGTGTCATCGAAGCGGCGGACAACCTGACCGCTGAAGGGTATACTTTTGACGATGATTACTTTTCAATCTGGGAAAACGGAACCGATAAGGAGCCTATTTTGGTGTCTAACCAGGGCTCTGGCCAGAACCGCTGGATGATGACCCTTCACTACAGCCAGAATCCATCGGGCTGGAATGGCTTCACAACGATTTCTGAACTCTTCAACCGATTTGACGAAAATGACCCCCGCCTTGGTGTAGATGCTACGCCCGATGGGTCCGAGTTTTCGGGTATTGGTGTTGGGTTGCTCGCCGGTCAGCAGTTTGACGACAGCGGCGAACCGATCATCGATACGCGTTCTACCCGTCTGCTGGAATTTACGGAAGAAGTTCGCCTCAACGGTGCACCTACCGCTCAGGGTATCCGCGTAATAAAGTACCACCCTGGTCGTGCCAGCAAGTACATCATCCTTCGTTATGCTGAAGCAATGCTCAATAAAGCCGAGGCGCAGTTCCGTTTGGGGGATACCGCCGGTGCTTTGGAAACAGTAAACGCCATGCGTACTGCTCGTGGTGGTGAGGCTTTGGGCAGCATCGACCTAGATGAAATGCTCAACGAACGCTCTCGGGAACTTTACTGGGAAGGCCTTCGCCGCGTCGATCAGGTCCGTTTTGGTACTTTTGATGACACCTGGACGGAGAAGACCGCTACCGAGGCAAGTCGTGTACTCTTCCCCATCCCGCAGCAGGCCCTTGATTCTAACCCTAACCTGGTACAGAACGAAGGCTACTAAGGTAAGGCCTGAGTATTTTAGACCGTTAGTTCGTTAGAGGCTTAGCTACTGTCCTGATATTTTTGACGGATGACTAAGCGCTGGCTTACTAACGGTCTAACTTTCAAATTAAGAGCGAGTGGCTGTGCTGCTCGCTCTTCTTATATAAATTACCCAATACTTCTCTATGAAGAAGCTTATTTTGGCGCTTACGCTGGTGCTATGGCTGTCTTGTGAGAGCAAGGAGAGTAACGGCCCCGTCGCTTACGAAGGGCCGTTACTCTTTGAACGATTGACGGTTGAGCGTACTGGCTTAGACTTCGCCAACGTAGTCACGAACGACGACGATTACAATATCTTCATGTACCGCAATTTCTACAACGGCGGTGGGGTAGGCATCGGTGACATCAACAACGATGGTTTACCGGACGTATACCTGACGGCCAATATGGGCCCGAATAAGCTTTTTCTTAACCGGGGCAACTGGAAATTTGAAGACATCTCCGCTACCGCTGGTGTAGAACAGACGAACAAATGGAGTACCGGCGTGGCGATGGTCGATATTAACGCCGACGGCTGGCTAGACATTTACGTCTGTAACGCTGGATTTTTGAAAAACTCCGACCAGAAGAACAGCCTCTTTCTCAACAATCAAGATGGCACCTTCCGCGAAGCAGCTGCTGAGTTTGGCATCGACGACGGAGGCTATACTACCCATGCTGCTTTTGTGGATTACGACCTCGACGGTGACCTCGACGTCTATCTGCTGAACAACAGCTTCATACCCGTAAACACACTTAACTACAGCAACAACCGGGAACTATACGCTAAGGACTGGAAGGTGAAGGACGTTCTTAAGGGTGGGGGAGACAAACTTCTACGCAACGACGATGGTAAATTCAACGATGTGAGTGCCAGTGCAGGGATTTACGGAAGTCTGATCGGCTTTGGCCTTGGCATCACCGTGGGCGATGTCAATGGCGATCATTATCCCGACTTTTATGTTTCTAACGATTTCTTCGAGCGTGACTATCTCTATATCAATCAACGCAACGGTACCTTCAGTGAGGAGATCGAGGGCTATATGCAGCACCTCAGCCTAGCCTCAATGGGGACGGATATGGCCGACATCAATAACGACGGCTACCCCGAAATATTTGCCACCGAGATGCTGCCCGAAAGTGATTACCGGCGTAAGACAACGGTTCAGTTTGAAGACCTGAATGTTTTCAAGCTCAAGCAGAGACGCGGATTTTATAACCAGTTTATGCACAACACCCTGCAGTACAACAACGGCGACGGAACCTTCAGCGAGATCGCCCACTACGCTGGCGTGGAGGCTACGGACTGGAGCTGGGGCGCTTTGATGTTTGATGCCGACAACGACGGGCTGCGCGACATCTACGTTTGCAATGGCATTTATCACAACCTTACTGACCAGGACTTCATTGATTTTTTCGCCAACGACGTGGTCCAGAAAATGGTGACCACCGGCGATAAGGAAGCCGTGGCGGACGTCATCGCTAAAATGCCTTCCGAAGCTTTACCGAATAAATTTTTCCGTAACAACGGTGATCTTTCTTTTGCTGATGCTACCGATCGCTGGACGGGTAACCTGCCGTCTTTCTCCAACGGGGCGGCCTACGGCGATCTTGATAACGACGGAGACCTCGACCTGATCGTCAACAATGTCAATCAGGAACTCTTCGTTTTTAACAACAAAGCGGAGGATTCAGGAAATAGATCCTTCAGCGTGAAGCTGGTTGGATCAAATAAAAACACCTTCGCCATCGGGGCCACCATCAGTGTGTACCAGGGGGGGGAGATTAAGACCACGCAGGTGATGCCTACGCGAGGCTTTCAGTCAAGCGTTGACTACACAGCGGTATTTGGTTTGGGAAATACGACTTCCGTCGATTCGGTTACCGTGGTTTGGCCCGACCGGATGATGACAACCATCGTCCGGCCCCCCACCAACGAGCCATTGGTACTTAGCTACGCAGATTCTGGTGCCAGAGGGTTGGCTTCTTCCGGGAAGGGAAAAGGCAAAGAACCGCGTTACTTTACCGCCGTAGACCTTGACCTCGAAGCCCATAAAGAAGACGACTACCTTGACCAGCTTACCGAAGGTCTGGTGATTCGATCCCTTACCAACGAAGGCCCGCAGGCCGTTAGCGGTGACCTGAACGGTGATGGTTTGGATGATCTCTTCGTTGGAGGAGCCCGCTACCAGCCCGCCCAGCTCTACCTCCAGCGGGACGGTAAGCTGGAGGTAACCGATCAACCTTTTCTAAAACGGGTATCGGCTACAGAGGATACCGGTCTGGCTCTTTTTGATGCAGATGGTGACGGAGACCTGGATGTTTTTGCTGGTTCAGGCGGTAACTTTACTGGAACCAATTCTCCTTTCCTCGGAGACAAATTGTTGTTCAACGATGGCGCGGGTAACCTGAGCATGAAGCCGAAAATGCTGCCGCCCTACGCCTACAACACCTCGGTAGCCGTACCCCTGGATTATGACGGAGATGGTGATTTAGACCTGTTCGTCGGTACCCGCAGTAAGCCACAGGATTATGCGGGGCTAACGGTTAGCTTCCTGTACCAGAACGATGGTACGGGGCAGTTCAAAGACGTGACCCGGGAGGTAGCCCCCAACTTTGCAACCCTGGGTATGGTAACGGATGCTGTCTGGACCCTGCTTTCCAACGATCAAAGCACCCGCGTTCTCGCCATCACTTCCGAATGGGGGACTCCACGCCTGTTTGCTTACGACGGAAAGCAATTTAAGGAACAACCAACTAACCTGCTCACTTATTCTGGCTGGTGGAACACCATCGAAGCCGCCGACCTCGATGGCGACGGTGACCAAGACTTTATCCTCGGGAACCGGGGCGAAAATTTTTACTTTTCCGCCGATGCCGACCACCCGGCAAAACTCTGGGTTGGCGATTTTGACGGCAACGGTAAGGCTGAAAAAATCCTCACCCAACACCTTGATGGTAAAGACATGCCCGTGGCTATGAAGCGCAACCTAACCGCTGAACTGCCCGGGCTGAAAAAGGAAAACCTGAAGCACGCCGATTTCGCCAAGCGCTCCATCCAGGAGCTTTTCCCCGCTGAAATCTTTAAAAAAGTACGTACGCTGGAGGCGAACTACTTCAAGTCCATCGTAGCGCTAAACGAAGGGGATGGGCAGTTCGCCGTGACGCCGTTGCCGGAAAAAGTGCAGCTCTCCTGCGTCTGTGACGTGAACTGCCGTGATCTTGACGGTGACGGTAGTCTCGACCTGGTGCTGGGTGGAAATTTCTCAGGCTTACTGCCTCAATTCTCCAGGCTCGACGCGAGTTACGGGCATGTGTTACTTAACGACGCTAGTGGTAATTTCACGCTGGTTCCCAACAAGGAAAGCGGTTTTTTGGTGAAGGGGGATTTGAAAGACATAACCGAAATTGAGATCGGTGGTAAGACTTACATGGTCGCCACGGTTAACGATCGGGCGCCGGTGGTTTTTGAGATTAAGTAGTGCAATTAAAAGTGTATTGGTATGTGGTTATTTAGAAATAAAAGAAATCCTCTTGTCTTTGTTGTTCTGGCTGTATTCTTATCCACCGCCTGCGAAAAGACAGAATCAACTTTATCTGATCCTGCTCAGTTTCACCTCCTCCGCCAAGCAGAAACAGGTCTCAGCTTTGAAAATACTCTGACCCAGTCTGCCGAGTTTAACGTCTTCAACTACATGTATTTTTACAACGGTGGGGGACTAGCCGCTGGAGACTTCAACCAGGACGGATTAATTGATCTGTACTTCACCAGTAATATGGAAGACAATAAGCTCTTCTTGAACGATGGGGGTATAAAATTTACCGAGGCGGGTCCCGAAGCGGGAGTTAGCGGTCAGGCGGGGTGGGCTACGGGCGCTTCCGTCGTTGACATCAACCAGGACGGGCTGCTCGATATTTATGTTTCCCAGGTAGGGGATTACCTGACGCTGCGGGGGCATAACCAGCTGTACGTCTGTCAGGAAATAAAGGACGGGGTACCGATATTCAAGGAGGAAGCGGCGGCTTATGGCCTTGACCTGGTGGGCTTTGGTACCCAAGCCGCTTTCTTCGACTACGACGGAGACGGTGATCTGGATATGTACCAACTTAATCACTCTCTGCACCAAAACGGTACTTTTGGCAAGCGTACGGGGCGAAAGGCCGAAGCGCACCCCCTGGCCGGTGATCGCTTGCTACGCAACGACGAAGGGCACTTCACCAACGTTACCGAGGCTGCAGGGATTTCAGGCTCGGTGATCGGCTACGGATTGGGCATCGCGTTGGGGGATCTTAACGCCGACGGCTGGCCGGACATCTACGTAGGTAACGACTTTCACGAAAACGACTACCTCTACCTAAACAATCAGGATGGTACCTTCCGAGAAACGCTGACTGAGCAAATTAAGCACACCAGCCGCTTCTCGATGGGGGTCGATATTGCCGATATTAACAACGACGGTAACGCGGACATCATCTCGCTCGATATGTTGCCCGAGGATCCGCAAATCCTGAAAAGCTCATTGAGCGAGGATGGTTTTGACGTGTTCAAGTTTAAGCTCGGCTTTGGCTATAACCCACAGTTTTCCCGCAATGCCCTGCAGTTGAATAATGGTGAGGGCTCTTTTAGTGAGATCGGAGCCTTTGCGGGCGTTCATGCTAGCGACTGGTCTTGGACACCACTGTTTTTCGACATGAACCACGACGGAAAGCGCGACCTGTTCATCAGTAACGGTATTCCCCGGCGAATGAATGACATTGACTATATCAACTTCAAGACTAACGACGATCTGAAGTATAAAGCGACCTTCAACGACCTGAAAAACGATGACTTGGCCTTCATTGAAAAAATGCCAGAGATCAAGCTGAACAACAAGGTTTTCATCAACGACGGAGCACTCAGGTTCACAGACCAGTCTGAGATGGTGGGCAATAAGGCCGTGTCTTATTCCAGTAGTGCGGTTTATGCCGATCTGGACAATGATGGAGACCTCGACGTGGTGGTCAATAATATCGACGATGAGCCGTTCGTATACCGCAACGAGCAATCTTCTCTGGGAAAAGAGCATGAGGGCTATCTTCAGTTGGCCCTGAGCGGCCCTAAGCAAAACCTGCAAGCCATCGGCGCTACGGCTATCGTATTCGCCGGAAACGAGCGGATGACCTATGAGTACTACCCTACTAAAGGCTACCAATCCAGCAGTGTAGGCCCCCTTCATCTCGGCCTGGGCGATGTTACAAAGCTGGATTCGATCGTTCTGGTTTGGCCAGATCGAACTTGCCAAAACGTCCCGCTTGATCGCCTGGATACCCTGCTTACCCTGAGTTGGAGAGAAGGCTTACCTGGTTTTAACTATCATAAGCTTGCTGTAGTAGACAGTAGTAAAACCATTGCCCTTACGGACGTTACAAAAGCAGCTGGCATCAATTACGTACACCAAGAGAACCCCTTCGTAGACTTTACGCGTGAGCCACTCATTCCGTTCATGGTCTCTACCGAGGGCCCGGCGCTGGCAGTTGGGGACGTAAACGGAGATGGGTTGGAGGATTTCTTCGTAGGCTCATCCAAACGTTCACGGAGCGCATTATACCTGCAGCAGAGTGACGGTACATTCCAGGACGTTACGCCGGAGGAGATCAGCCAGGATAGTGTATTCGAAGACGTAGATGCGGTTTTCGCAGATATAGAAAATGATGGTGATCTCGACCTCGTCGTTGCGGCGGGCGGCAACGAATATTACGCTAAGCAGGAGCCCCGGAAACAACGAGCTTATTTAAACGATGGTACGGGGCGTTTTACGCGCGTCGATATTTTTCCGAATTTGTTCATGACGGCCTCCAAAGTAATAGCCTCGGATTTTAACGAAGACGGACTCACAGACTTCTTCCTTGGCGGTCGGGTAGTACCATGGGCTTACGGAGAAATCCCTGAATCCTATCTGATGATCAACCAGGGGGGCGGGGTATTTCGTGATATGACCGATGAACTGGCTCCTGGCTTAAAGCGGGCGGGAATGGTGAAAGAAGCAACAGCCACCGATCTGGACGGTGATGGCGATGACGATCTGCTACTGGCAATGGGCTGGCAGCCAATTACTGTTTTTTGGAACACTGATGGTAAGTTTCATTCCGAACAACTCCACCCAGAATCTGGCTGGTGGAATTCGCTTAACGTAGCTGATGCCGATGGAGATGGAGATCTCGATATTCTGGCAGGGAACTTCGGGGCGAACAATAAGTTAAAGCCGACAGCCGCAGAACCAATAATACTTTACGTTAACGATTTCGACGGTAATGATAAGCTGGATCAAATTCTTACTTACCACGTAAAAGGTCGTGAAATACCATTTGCCAGCCACGCCGAACTCATCAAGCAATTACCCGCCCTAAAGAAAAAATACCTTTTTGCTCAAGACCTGGCAAAAGATGATCTGGGAACAATTTTTGGGCGCGATAAAATAAGTGCCGCCACGAAGTTTAAAGCTACTACGCTCGAAAACCTTTACCTCGAAAATATAGGTGATGGTAACTGGGAGACACACCTGCTACCAAACCAGGCACAGTTCTCCACCATCCACGCTGCAGGCCAAATGAATGCTGGAAATGACGGAGTAACCCGCTGGCTAATTGGTGGCAACTTCCTGGGGTCAAACATTGAAATGGGATGGTATGATGCCAGTGCCATACAAGTATTACTGGTTGGCGAGAAAGGAGAAATGACGGTTAGTAAGACTAAAAACATAGTTCTGGACGGAGAGATTCGTAACATCGGGCCTATCCAGGTTAATGGTGAGAATTGCCAGTTGATAGCGCGGAATAATGCCAGTTTGAAGTTAGTGTGCGAATAGCGTAAAGGAGGATTCTCGCTTTTGATCTGGCGTTCCTAACCTTACATCGCACCTGCGGCCGCGCCCAAAAACTACACCTTGGTGTTGCCCCGGAAAAATCTGAACGCAGCCTGCAGCCCATCTTTGAGGCCGTCAACATTGACCAACTTCGCGTCCTTTATCGCCCGCGAAGTAATGTACAGACTAACCGGAAACATGATAATACAGGGCAACCAACCGGCGAAAGCCGCATCGACCACAAAACTCTCCGCCAGCTTGCGGCAAAAGATGGTCAGGATAATGAAAATAACGAAAAAGATAATACTGACCAGAATAGGATAGCCAAAACCACCCTTGCGGACAATGGCTCCCATGGGAGCACCGATAAAGATGAAAATGATGCAGACCAGCGCCATAGAATATTTCATGTGCAGGTCGTAAATGTGCTTTACCCGACTCTCCTGAATACCAGGAAGAATACGGGTGGCGGCCTTGGCCTGGCCGTTGATGGAGCGAACGGCGGAGCGCGCTTTGTTCATGATCTTGTCCTGAACGGTGGAAGACAAACTGTCCATCAAACCCTGAATTCCGTCCCATTCTCCAGCACCAACCACGAGCGGATGCGCGCGGGCTTTGGCCAGTGCCTGAGCGGTTCTGTCTTTGAGTATAATCGTTTTCTCCTCTTCTGAAACGACGGGCTTTTTTATCTTCGAGCGGTTGTCAATGGGCTTAACCCTGGTGCCGCTCTTGGCGGAAACGGTGAGAGCCTGGGTCGCGGAGTCGGGCGTAGCGATTGGTCTGGAGTTATACACTTCTTCGAGCGGCGGAGCTAAGTCATCAGGGGCCACTTCTTCTTCCGGACGTTTTTTTCGGTACTGGATGGTGTCTTTTCCGAGCACCGGAAGGTAGTTGGTTAAATGGTTACTGACGGCCTGTTTCCGAACGGAGATGTCCGCATCGATGGAGTCTACCCCGATTTGTAGCTGCCAGGTAGCCAGCATAGAACGGTTGGTGCTGAAAAGCTTGGTGTTGGTTACGCTGAGGTTGAATTCGCTCAGGTCGAAGACCTTGGTGTAGGTCTTGAAGCTGGTTCGGACGAAGGGGCGCGAACTTCCGCTCTTGCCCCCGGGCCGTTGCTCGGCGTACTGTACCCCGTCGCGGAGTTTCATGACGAAGACACGGCCGTTGTCGGCAGAGTACATTTCGCCGGTGTTGGCGGTGATTTGGCCCAGCTCACCGGTTGCCGCCTTGGTGTGGTCATAGATGAGTACGTCGCTGATGTTGCGCCCGTCTTCCTCCCGGCCACCGAGGCGGATGGCGTACTGGTTGAAGTCATCGTTGAAAATCCCGGGCTCCATGTTTAGGGTCGGCTTCTTCTGCTGAATATCGTACATCCGGGCGCCAAACTGGAGGTTGGCGGCGGGGATGACATAGTCGGCAATCGCAAAGCTGATCGCTGCGGAGATGAAACCGAAAATGATCAGCGTCCGCATGATCCGCAACAGGCTCACTCCCGCAGACTTGAAACTCGACAACTCGTAGTGCTCAGCCATCCCGCCGAGCACCATCACCGAAGAGATCAGCAAGGCCAACGGAAGGGCAAGCGGTACCAAGCCCACACACTTATAAGACATTAGCTCAATGACGGTGAAAAAGCCCAGCCCCTTACCCGCAATGTCGTCAAGGTACAACCACAAAACCTGCATCATGAGCACAAACACGGCGATCGCGAAGGTGACCACGAAGGGCCCCGCGAAGGATTTTACCATCAGTTTGTCTAGCTTAGTAAGCAATTCAGTAATTCTTTAATTTCTGCTGTAGAAATAACGAACGTAAAATGATATTCGTATTGTTTCCACGAGACACAAAAGTACGGAATTAGCACTTGCTATTCACCCGAACGAATGGCCTTCCTTAGCTTATCAAATTCTTCCCGGCTTGGGGTTTCGCCGGTTTCTTTTAAACGGTCTACGGCTTTGCGGGCTTGTTCAGCGTTTAGGCCGTCCGTTCGGTGCCCGTCGATGCCCTCGCGGGCAATGTTGTAGTTGGAATCATTGACGATGTGTGAACGTGGGTCGTGAAGGATTGCCTTGCGTTTTTCGCGGTCCGCGAGGATTTTGCGAAAATAGAGCGCAGCGATGACGATAACGACGGCGGCACCGGCGAGATAATACAGGTCATTAACGATGGGAGCGGCCTGGAGATAAAGGGTTTGCATTGGTTTTTATCACTAAAACCAGTTGCCTGGGGGGCTATGTTCGTTCCCGCCGGCTAGGAGGCGAGCCTTTTGTAGATCGGATGACGAACGCACCTCCCGTTCCTTACCCTTTCTCCGCCAGATTGATTACCCACGCATAGTCCCGCGCTATGTCCTTTATCGAATCGAAGCGGCCGGAGGCACCGCCGTGGCCTACTTTCATGTCGGTATGAAGCAGGAGCTCGTTGTCATCGGTTTTGAGTTCGCGGAGTTTGGCGACCCACTTGGCGGGCTCCCAGTACTGCACCTGGCTGTCGTGCAGGCCGGTGGTGACGAGCATGTTGGGATAGTCTTTGGCTTCCACCTGATCGTAGGGGCTGTAGCTCAGGATGTAGTCGTAGTAATCCTTTTCGTTGGGGTTGCCCCACTCATCGTACTCGCCGGTGGTGAGGGGGATGGAGTCGTCGAGCATGGTGGTCACTACGTCGACGAAGGGAACCTGGGCTACTACGCCCGCCCAGAGGTCAGGGCGCATGTTGGCGACTGCGCCCATCAGGAGGCCGCCCGCACTGCCGCCCATGGCGAAGAGGTTTTCCTTGGCGGTGTAGTTGTTGGCCAGGAGCCACTCTCCGGCGTCGATGAAGTCGGTGAAGGTGTTCTTTTTGTTGAGGAGTTTACCGTCTTCGTACCAAGAGCGGCCCATCTCCTCTCCGCCCCGGATATGGGCGATCACGAAGATGAAGCCCCGGTTTAAAAGGCTCAACCGGGCTACGCTGAAGTAGGGGTCCATACTGTGCCCGTAGCTGCCGTAGGCGTAGAGGAGTAGGGGAGCGGTACCGTCTTTCGGGGTGTCTTTGTGGTAGACGATGCTGAGGGGCACTTTCGTCCCGTCGCGGCTGTCGGAGAAGCGGCGCTCGCTCACGTAGTCGCTCGGGGAGAACTCCCCGAGGACGGGCTGCTGCTTCAGGAGTGTTTTTTCGCGGCTCACCATATCGTAGTCGAAGGTGCTGGCCGGAGTGGTCATGCTCTGGTAGCCGAAGCGGAGGGTTTGGGTATCGAACTCGGGGTTGACGGAGGTGTAGGCCATGTAGGCTTCGTCGGGGAAGGGGAGGTAGTAGGATTCTCGATTCTCGATTCTTGATTCTCGATTCTTGATTTCGGACGAGGCAGACGTGGCAGACCCCGGACTCCGCTGCGCTGCGTCCGGGGTTACTAATGGTGTATCCGCTACGCGGAAGCTTGACGTTGGAGGGGGGATAGGTCTTTCAGCGCTGTTCTCCATGATGCGGAGGTGGGTGAGGCCGTTGGTGCGTTCGGTGAGGACGAGGAATTTTTTGAAGAGTTCGACATCTTCGAGGAGGGTGTCCGAGCGGTGGGGGATGACGGTTTGCCAGTTGTCCTGGCCGGTTTGGTCTTCGTGGGTGACCATGAGTTGGAAGTTCTTCGCGTCCTTATTGGTGAGGACGTAGAAGCGGTCCTCGATGTGGGCGATGCTGTACTCCAGGTTGCGTTCGCGGGGCTGGAAGCAGCGCAGCTCGCCGAGGGGATCGTCGGCACGGAGGAGGTGGTACTCGGTGCTGACGGTTTGGGCGGAGCCGACGACGATCCACTTTTTGGATTTGGACCGGCCAACGAAGGCGCGGAAGGTCTCGTCGGTTTCTTCGTAGATCACGGCGTCGTCTTGCGGGGCGGTACCGATGCGGTGGCGCATGATTTTGTAGGGGCGCAGGGCTTCGTCTTTGACCGAGTAGAAGAGGTATTCCCCGCAGGCACTCCAGACGGAGCCGCCGGTGGTGTTGGGGATCTGATCGGGCAGGTTCTGGCCCGTGAGGAGGTCCTTGATGTGGATGGTGTAGATGCGGCGGCTGATGGTGTCTTCGCCGTAGGCGAGGTAGCGGTTGTCGTCGGAGACGTTGAGGCCACCGACGTTGTAGAAGTCGTAGGGCTCGGCCATTTCGTTGACGTTGAGCATCAGCTGGGCTTCGGCTTCGTCGAGCTTGCGGCGCAGGAAGCGGGGGTACTGGTCTCCGGTCTCGAACTTGGTTTGGTATTCGTAACCGTCTTTTACGTAGGGGACGGAGCTGTCGTCTTCCTTGATGCGGCCTTTGATTTCCTGAAAGAGCGTTTCCCTTAACTCGCTTTGAACCTGCGTGCGCGCCTCGAAATACGCATTTTCTGCTTCGAGATGCGCGATCACCTCCGGGTCTTCGCGCTGGTTCATCCAGTAGTAATCGTCCTGGCGGTCGTGCTGGTGGGCGGTCAGGGTTGTCGGAACTTTCTTGGCGATCGGTGCTTGCATATCGGTATTATATTTCTGTGGTCTGGTGGGAAACGCGGGAGGGCGGGTAGGGTTGAACGGCTCGCTAATTTGGGCGACGGCGCGCAGGTGCCGGGCGAGGTTTTTGGCGTTGGCTCCTTCGGAATGAAGGAATCGTTGAAGTTCACTAAATTACACCCACCATGCAGCAAAGAAT
>CAYWMW010000005.1:22511-32431 GCA_964458975.1 uncultured Lewinella sp.
TTGCTCGTTGGAGGCCACCTGTGGGATTTGGCGTTCCCGATCAACAAAGCCCTGTGGAGCAGCAGCTTTGTGCTGGTCACGGCTGGCTGGGCGCTGCTTTGCCTGGCGTTGATTTATTACCTGACCGATGTGAAGAGCTTCAGCATCGGGGATGCCTTCAAAAAGGTAGGCGCAAACGCCCTCGTTCTCTACTTCCTGTCCAGCTTCACGTCCAAGATATTCGGGCTTACCGGGCTGCACGGCTGGCTGTACCAGAACCTTTACCTGCACGACTTTATGCCGCCTAAACTGAGCAGTTTGCTGTACGGCCTTTCGGTGATGGGCTTTTACATTTTGCTGGGGCTTTGGCTTTACCGGCGCAGGATATTCGTTAAGGTGTAGGTCTTGCGCGACTTGCCTCCGGCAAGGAGACCGGAGTGATCTGTCTCCGACAGGGCACATCTCCTTGCCGGAGGCAATTTTTATCGATGCGGCGGGCTCTCCTGTCTTCAGTGTTTCCGATGGTAGTCATTACCTGTTACGTAACCTGAACTATGATAGTGGAAGCAGCGTGACCATCTCCGCCGACGAGGAGGAGCTGGTCATTGAAGTCGACCTGTTACACAACTCTATTTCATCATTCAGCATCAAAGGATTGTTTACGGGGCCGGTGTTGCCCATCCAGTCGGGTATCGAAGATCCAGAAGCGATTGATCCCGAAACATTCACGGGAGAGAACTTCATCAAGCACGGCGAAGAAGCTTTTGACCTGACCAACGCATATATGGTACCTGATGACGGTGCTTACCGCTTATACCTCTCAGACCGCCCTGTTCATAACGCAGCAGAGTTATCGGGTACGAGCAACGTGATGCTGTTGTTCTTATCGGCAGGAAGTAGCGGGGAGCTTAAGCCCGGCCGTCATGAAGTGGGTGGCAATCCGTACCAGGAAGAGGGCTACTTCGCAGCGCAAAGGTTTTTTGACAGAAACATCCTAAGCTCCTACTTCTGCCGCAATATGAACTTCGATACCAACCGGGCGGACGACGACGAGCCGATGGGCGGAGGTGAAACCCTGGTGAGCGTAGACGGTGATACCTTCCGCATCAAGTTCAGTTACACTTCCAGGCGCAACGCGCGCGTTGAGGGCGAGTACCACGGACAGATTCTGGACGCTAACTAAAGCGCAGGGCTTCCACCGCCCGCAACGCCCGCCCAAGCCGGTCACTCCCCGAAATTTCCATCGGAGACTGGCCCGCTAGTGCAAGACGGTACCTGGCGAGTAAATCTTCCCGCTGTTCCTGATCGGGCGCCTCCCGCAGCGGATCCGCCACCCACGGCAAATCCGGTAAGCAGAGCAAGATCAAATCATAGTGTCGCTCTGCCGTAGCGCGGGTAATCGCCTCCGGGCACCGGCCATACTTCACCTCCGCCCAGATGCGGATCACCTCCGGCCCGGTATCGCAGACAACGAAAGAAGCCGAAGACGCACGCGCTGCATCTTCGGCTTTCTTTTGTTCGTTCCAGATCTTTGGCAAATCTGCCGCAGTGTATTTTCCGTCTCTGGCTTCCAGGTAATCCCGCGCAGCTTCCGCTACGTAAGCCCCGTCCAGCGCCCAGGCGAGGTTACGGGCCAGGGTGGTTTTCCCGGAAGATTCGGGGCCGGTTACGAGGATGGTCACGGGGGAGTGGTTTTGTGGTTTGGTGGTTTTGTGGGTTCCACCGAACCACCGAACCACAAAACCAGGTTATCTTTTCAGCTCAATTTTCTCCTTCACCTTTTTCGCCTTCAGCGCTTCCGTGGTGGTCTTCATCTCTTCGCCCATCTGCTGGCTGGCGATGAAGCTGGCCGTCATCTGGCTGAGCATATCGGAGCCAGCGTTGGGAGAGTTGGGCAGCATGATGAGGTTAGAGTTCACATTCTCACCCATGCTCTGGAGCGTATCGTAGTGCTGGGTAACGACGATGAGGGCGGAGGCTTCCTGGCTGTTGATGCCTACGGAGTTGAGGATGTCTACGGATTCCTCAAGGCCCTTAGCGATCTCGCGGCGCTGATCGGCGATACCCTGACCCTGGAGACGCTTGGATTCCGCTTCGGCCTTGGCTTTGGCAACGATGCGGATGCGGTCCGCTTCGGCTTCGTGCTCGGCGGCGAGTTTTTCGCGTTCGGCGGCGTTGATCCGGTTCATGGCGGACTTTACGGTTGCGTCGGGGTCAATGTCCGTCACCAGGGCGCGAACGATGTTGTATCCGTAGCTTTCCATCGCGTCCTGAAGCTCGGATTTGATGGCGTTAGCGATGTCGTCCTTACGCTCAAATACGTCGTCGAGCTTCATCTTAGGTACCTCGGCGCGGACTACGTCGAAGATGTAGGAGTTGATCTGTTCGTCAGCGTTGGCCAGTTTATAAAAGGCATCATAAACGCTGTCCTCACCCACTACGTACTGTACGCCTACTTTCAGCTTTACGAATACGTTGTCTTTTGTTTTGGTCTCTACGTTCACGTCGAGCTGGCGAACCTTGAGGCTCATCCGACCGGCTACTTTGTCGATGAAGGGGATTTTGAAATGAAGCCCCGGCCCGCGTACGGAGCTGAAACGACCGAGCCGTTCGAGAATAGCCATCGACTGTTGCTTAACCGTAAAGAAAGCGCCGTTGAAAACTAAGAAAGCAAAAAAGGCAACCAGGCCAAGAAATGCAATTGGTAAATCCATGGGTTTTGATTTTTGATGATGTGCCAATATAAGGTATCGGTGGCTAAGTAGTTCAAATGTTTGCTGCTGATTCCGACGAACGTACAGGTAAGATAGATAAGGGGGCGCAGTACGCAGGTGCAGTGGAGGGTTAAGGAAGAAGGTTTTACGGTGGTCAGCCTTTGTGTGCGTCACCCAATGCACGTTTGTCACGGTCTTGCTGCCTGCCACGTCTCTTCTCTCCCGAGGAGTGGGGAGATGTGCACCTCATGATACACACTCAGCCTTTAAAAGAGCGTGCGTTTTTTTCAGATTTATTTTTTTTTAAAAAAACTTCCAGAACCTGTGACCATCTTTTAAAACCTCCGTCTTAATAGCGTCTCCCGGAGGAAAGGAACTTAAAAAAAGCTCAACTTCCTTCGGTGCTGAACAAGAAATAGGTTTTTTTCATGATAATGAATATGGATTTTAGGTGTTTTTGGGAAGGCCCGGGCAGTTTGTCCGGGCCTTCCTCTTTGTATTCGGTGGAAGCCGCTGCGTAGGCCATATATTTGTGGCCATCATTGCTACACAGAAAAACCGTGACCCCAGAGACCTACCAACTAGCCGACCTGACGAACTTCATCCGTCGCGTATTCGCCCTGAACATGCCCGAGCCGGTGTGGGTGGCGGCGGAGTTGGCCCAGGCCAACGAGTCGCGCGGTAACTGCTGGCTAACCCTGGTGCAAAAAGACCCGGACACCGATCAGATCATCGCCCAGCTGGAGGGCGTAGCCTGGGGCAACAAGCTGCGGGAGCTGCGGCAACAACACGGCTTGCAACTGATGAATGGCTTGCTGCAGCAGGGCATGTCCGTCCGCCTGCGCGTAAGCACCAACTTCCACGAGCGCTACGGTCTCCGCCTTTCGGTGGAAGACGTAGACCCCGCCCACACCATCGGCGAACTGGAACGCCGCCGCCAGCTCACCCTCCAACGGCTTGCTGCGGAAGACTTGCTTAATCGCAACGCCAAACTTCCGCTGCCTCTAGCGCCGCAACGCCTCGCCGTAATTTCCTCAGACAGCGCCGCTGGCCTCGCCGATTTCCGGGAACAGTTAGACGCGAACCCCTACGGCTACCGCTTCAGCGTAAAGGTTTTCTCCGCAGCGATGCAGGGAGTACAGACGAGCCCGGAAATTATCCGTCGCCTGCGGGAGATCCGCCGCAACTGGCCAGACCGTTTTGATGCCGTAGTTATTGTCCGGGGCGGCGGTGGCCGGACGGACCTCGCTGCTTTCGACGAAGAACAGCTCTGCCGCGCGGTTGCCGAGCACAACCTCCCCGTAATCGTAGGCATCGGCCACGAGACCGACGAAACCGTCCTCGATCGCGTTGCCCACCGCAGCCTGAAAACCCCGACGGCAACCGCCGTTTTTCTCATCGAGCAACTCATCCGTGCTGAGTCTGCCGTACTTCAGTTGGGCCGCCGCATCGCCCAGTCTGCCCGCCAGATCACCACCTGGGAAGGTCCTCGGCTAGACCGTCTTGCCCGGGCCAACCGCCAGCTCGCCCAGTCCGCCATCTCCACCGAACAGTTCCGTTTAGACCGCCTCGCAGCCGACCTGAAGCGCCTCCCCGCCACCGCCCTCACCTCTGCTGACGACCAACTGCGCCACTTCGAGCAATTACTGACCGCCCTCCGCCCGGAAACCACCCTGGCCCGGGGCTACGCCCTCGTCAGCCAAGACGGCCAGCTCATCGTCGATCCCGCAGAAATCAAAACCGGGGAATTGGACGTCCGCCTGAAGAACGGCAGGCTCAAGGTTATTCCTATTAATGATGATGATTCGCTGGCTTGATTGATTTAGTGCCCTGTAAGGGTACGTCCTCCTAGCGATGGGTTGATCGAAGGCGAAGCCGGAGATCAGCCCATCGCTAACCGGCCCCGCGCGCGCACCTAACCACAACCCGAACCATTTCATCCAAAATTCCTACCACTCAAATCTATACCTTTGCAATCAATCCCCAACCCCAAGCGTTAAAACCGCCGATGTTAATCCATAAACTGCTACCCTTGATCCTGCTTTGCGGGCTGTCTTCCTTTGCGTGGGGGCAGCGGTGTGGATTCACGGATACCATCGCCATCGGAAACCAGGGATTGACGGATATTACCGTCTCCATCGAGAATTACCTGAACAACGATTTGGCCGACTCCGGGCAGGGGCTGTGCGGGGTTTCCGTTTACTTTCAGCACAGCTACGTCTACGACTTTACGGTGTCAGTTACCAGCCCGGCGGGGCAAACCGTCGGGTTGGTCGGGCCGATCAACAGCCAGACCCGACCGCCGACCAACCTGGCCCGCTGGTTTATTGATTTCAACACCTGTGCGGAAACGCCCGACCCCGACGGCGCTGCCCCCGGGCAGTGGAACAACAATAGCCCGTTCAACTGGCCCGCCTTTGGCCTTAACCAGGGAAGCTACACGCCAGCAACCGGCTGCTTCGAAGACCTGAATACCGGCCCCGTAAACGGAGACTGGACCTTCAGTTTCAATACGGAACGAACCGGCCAGGAGGGTAGGGTAACTTATATTTTGCTTGAGTTCTGTGATGACCTTAACGCTGAGGGGCCCTGCTGCTTCGCCAACGCCGGTGAGCTTCGGCCAATTGATGGGCTTGAGTTTTGTGAGGAGTCTCCCGATTTGCCCCTGGGCCTGACACCGATCTACCGCCAGCCCCGCCCCGATGCGGCACTTTATGGCTATACCTTCGCCATTGCGCGCAATGATTCGGTGCTCTTCGCCCAGGAAAATGTGAACCTTGCTAACCTCCCGGCCGGAGGCTACGAAATTTGCGGCCTCAGCTACCGGCGCGGAGAACTGGACCAGCTAACCCTTGATGGTAGCCTGACCTTCGACGACTTGCGAACAGATTTTGCTGCCGTTCAACCAACCTTCTGTGGCGATCTCACACCGATCTGCCAGACCGTTAATTTGTACCCAATTCCTGAGCCTACTTTTCTGGACATCGAGCTCTGTACCGGTGGCGTTTACCGGGTTGGGAACACGGACTACTCCACGACCGGTGTCCGCAACATCGTTTTGACCGGGCGGGCGGGCTGTGACAGCCTGGTGGTGCTCGATCTGGAGATTGTGGAGACCTTGTTCGAAACGAAAGACACCACGATTTGCGCCGAGGCGGTCTACCCTCAGGGCGGGAATGTGTACGACACTCCTGGTACTTACGTCGATACGGTCACTTCCGTCTTGGGGTGCGACAGCATTGTGACCCTGAATTTGAGCATTGCGCCGCCCATCGAGGAGAATGTTTCTACCGCCATCTGCGCCGGGGAAGTATTCCTGATTGGTGCCGAGGCTTTTAGCGCTACCGGTAATTACGTACGCACCATCCCGGCCGTAAACGGTTGTGACTCCACGGTGATGCTTGACCTCTACGTGCTGGAGCCCGAGATCGTCTTTGCTCCCGTAGATCCGGGGCTTACCTGTGATGCGCCGACGATGCTTTTTGATGCGTCCGCCAGTACTTTTCGGTCCGTTCCCGTTTCGACGAACCGGGGCGTCTGGACGGATGCGAACGGGGCCGACCTCGGCTTTCTGCGCACGTTTACGGTAGACAGTGCTGGCCTTTATATCTATGAACTCTCGGAAGTAAGTCGTAGTGTGGGTTGTACTATTAAAGATACCATTGAGATCGAAGATTTTCGCTTCGAGGTAGAGGCTGATTTGGCGCTGACGCAGGTGCAGTGTGACGGACTGATGGAGCCGTGCAACTTCATCTCCTGCCGGAACCCAACCCCGGGCATCCGCGCAACACCCGACTCTCTCGGCCCTGCCTACGACTATACCTGGGTAAACCCACCCGGCGGCAACATCCTCGGCCCTGAAGATGGTCCGGAAATTACCGTCGACGCTCCCGGTATTTACAACCTGACCATCGAGAACCCCGCCTCCGGTTGCCGCCTGGATACCTTCTTTGCCATCGGCATCGATACCCTGACCCCACGGGCGATGGTGACCGGTAACCAGTTGCTCAACTGCGACACCACCGAGCTTACCCTGGTGGCCGATACCATGCAGCCCAACCAACAATTTCTGGACTATGCATGGTCCGGAGGCTGTATTGCGGGAGACTTCGCCGGCCCTGTGTACGTCACTGATTGCCCGGGAACTTACTTCCTCACGGTCACCAACCGGAGGAGCGGTTGCCAACGGGATACAACCTTCACCGTAGTGCAAGACATATCTCCCGCTAACCTCGACCTGGCACCTGCGGCCGCGCCCATATCCTGCTATTTCCCGGAACGAATACTGGACGCTTCGGCAAGCTTTTCTACCAACGGCCAGGAATTTTACTGGACCTATGAAACCAGCTCCGATACCATCGGAACGGCCAATACCTTTAACGCCACCCGCGCCGGAACGTACTACCTCTCTGCCGTCGATTCCATTAGCCGCTGTTTTGCCCTGGACTCCATCGTAGTGCCTGCGGATACGCTGCGCCCGGTGGCCCGTTCCGGCCCGGATACCCTGTCCATAAATTGTTACACCAACGATCACCTGCTCGGCGGAGGCCCCACCAGTACCGGACCGGAGTTCCGCTACAGCTGGGTACGCCTGAGTGAACCCAACGACACCCTGGGCCGCCTGCCCCGCTTCTTTGTGGAAGACCCCGGCGGCCTGTTTGAACTTACGGTGCTTGATACGGGCAACGGCTGTACCACCACTGATCGTACCCGCGTGCTCTCCCAACTGGATACGCCCCGCATCCGTATCGAGCTGCCTTTTGACTTTGACTGCTTCGTCGATTCCGTAGCCCTCGACGCCCGCGCAACGAACCTGAACTACGAAAATATCCAGAACTGGACCGGCCCCTGCCTTGCCCCCGGCCGTGATACCAACCTCACCTGGGCCTACTGCCCCGGTACCTACTTCTACACGGTTGTCAACTTGGAGACGGGCTGCGAAAGCCGTGATTCTGTAACGATTGAACTGGCCGACAACAGCGTAGTTGCCCTGATGCCCGACTCCGCCTTCCTGGATTGTGACACCGGCGAAACCCGCCTGGACCGTACCTCCGGAACGGATGCTCCCGTTGTCCGCTGGTTCCGCAACGGTGAACCCATCGAACTCATCGGGATGCGCCCCCGCGTAAGCCTGCCGGGGGAATACACCCTGGTGCTCGGCAACTTCAACGAAAGCTGCCTGGATACCGCCCGGACGATCGTCTCGGCGATGTGCCCGGCCCTGGCCATCGTCGTTCCGCCAGACAGTATCACCTGCGTACGGTCGCTGGTGGAGTTGGACGCAACGGTCTCCTTCCCCGTCGTTGGGCCGAACGTGATGACCGAATGGATCATCCCCGCCGGAGCCACCACCCAGCCCGGCGCGACGGAGCGGGAACTGACGGTTTTTACCCCCGGCGCTTACGCCTTTGTGGTCAATAACCTCATCTCGGGAGATACAGATACGGCTTTTGTGGAAGTGACCCGAAACCTGGTTAGTCCGATCTCCAGCGCCGGAGAAAGAGACACGGTCAGCTGTAATTTTCCCACGGTCACGCTGGACGGAACGGGGAGCTCCGTTGGCCCGCTCTTCGATTACGTCTGGACGAATACCGCCGATGACACCCTGAGCCAGGCCATTACCGCCAACGTTAACCGGGGCGGGGTTTATCTTTTCCGGGTTACACAACGAGAAACGGGATGTTCGAGTGTCGACAACGTCAGGGTCATTAACGATCTGGATGTTCCTGGGCTGGCTTTCACCGCGGACGTTATCCCCTGCGATACGACCGACTTTAAGCTGGCCGTAATACCGGATGTGGAGGATGACTATTCTTTTGCCTGGACCGGCCCGGCCATCGTCGCGGACGCCAACTACGATACCGTCCGGATCGGAGACCCGGGCTTCTACACCGTAGAGGTGACCAATTTGCGCAACGGCTGTAGCGCCCTGGCTTCAACCATCGCTACCCGCCTGCCGTGCCCACCCTTTCCCCGCCTTGCGGATACCAGCCTGAGTTGCGCTACGGATACGGTTTTCCTGGAAACGACCTTCCGCGACCCTTGTCAGGGGTGTACCTACACCTGGCGGAGGAACGAAACGATCATTCCGGGAGCAAACGGGATCCGTTTGCCGGTAACGGAAATCGGTGATTATACCATAGTAGTTATCAACCAGTTCGGGCTGCGCGCCGAGGCCACGGCCACGGTAACGGACAGCCGGGAGGTTCCGCAAAACAACGCTGGCCCGGACCAGGAGCTGAGCTGTTACGTTACGAATGTGTTACTGTGGGAGCCGTCTCCAGAACCCGATTTCCCCCTGGTTTACCGTTGGGTGGGGCCGAACGGCGCAACGATACCTGGGGCAGAAGATGATAGCCTGCGGGTAACCACCGGGGGGATGTACCAACTCGAAACAACCAATACTTTCAGTAATTGTGTTGTGCTGGATTCGGTATTTGTTACCTACGATACCGTTACGCCTGTTTCCAGTGCTGGCGCTGGCCGGCTGCTGAATTGCGACAACAAACGGCGCGTTCTGGACGCTAGTAGCTCCAGCCTCGGGCAGCGCTTTGTGTATGCATGGAGTGGTGGGCCTTCGGTAGCCTGTCTTGAAGGTGAAGGGCTTCTTAATCCGCAGGTCCGCTGTGGCGGGAACTACCAGCTGATGGTAACGGATACCCTCAATGGCTGCAGCTCGGTCTCAAGTGTCCGGGTTGACGTAGACGAAGAGCTCCCGATCGTTATTCCTTATCCTGATACCAGTGTGAACTGCGCCCGGGATACCCTGCTGCTGATCGGAGAAGACATCACCCGGCCAAACATTTTGTACGGCTGGGAGGAAGTGCTTCCGCTAGGGAACGAGCCGCTCCCCGAAGTGGCTCCCGGTGTACTGGAAGTGACTAATAATGGTACTTTCCGGTTTTTCATCCTGGATACCTTGAATGGTTGTGAGAACGACTTTACGCTAAACGTCACTTCCGATATGAACGTCCCGGTAGTATCCACCAGCGCTCCCGATACTTTTTTCTGTGCGCTGGATTCGTTGCTTATTTCTGGTACGGTGGATCTGGTCAACGGCCGTGACCCCGTGCTGAGTTGGGTGTCGCAGACCGGCTTCTTTATCGAGGATGCGGAGGAGACGGTGGCCACTGTTTTTCAGCCAGACATTTACTTTTTTACGGCAACTGATCCGGGGAATTTCTGCTCTACAACGGATAGCGTCATCATCTTTCGCGATACCGAAGC
>CAYWMW010000005.1:32531-38351 GCA_964458975.1 uncultured Lewinella sp.
CCGCTGGCCAGCGTGTTTTTTCCGCAGGGGGAGCGGCTAGACTGTAACCGCCCCGAACTACGCCTGGACGGTAGAACCAACCTCAGCCAGGGCCTCGTAGACTTTGCCTGGGCTGGCCCGAGCAACGTAACCCTGGAGCCGCAAAACCGTCCGGACGACCTGACGGTGACCAGCTCCGGCAATTACCAATTAATAGTAACGAGACGGCGCAACGACTGCCGGGATACCTTGGTGGCCGTGGTGACGGAAGACTTTACGCCTCCGGCACCGGTCATTAATCCTCCCCTGGAGTTCACCTGCGTGCGGGATAGCTTTTCCCTTAGCCTGGACCCAAGCTCAACGGAGGTTAACTATCGTTTCAGCTGGTTTAATGAAGCGGACAGCTTGCTGGGGCGCAACGCCGAACAACTCATCTTCTCTGAAGGAGAGTATACCTTGATTTCCATAGACCTGGCGAACGGCTGCCGGGATACCACCTTCACGCTGGCGGGCTCTGATCTGGTTGATCCTGTGGTTGCCCTCGCTACGCCAGTGGTGCTGGATTGTGATCGGGTTGTTGCTACGATCGACGGGAGAGGCAGTAGCAACGGAACCCGCTTTAGCGCAGCCTGGGAAAGCCCCGATAATAACGTTGATAACACTGATGATCCGCTCCGGATTCGGGGCCGTACCCCCGGGTTTTACTACCTGACGATCGTTGATGAAGTAAATGGTTGCCAGGTTCGGGACAGCGTGGAGTTGCTGCGGGAAGCCGTACAGATTGCTGGCTTTTCGGTAGAAGTTGACCAGCCCGCTTGTGAGCAAGACCGGGATGGAGCGCTTACGATTACGGGCGTAGAGGGTGGTTCCGGCCCCTTCAGTTACCGCCTGGATGGTGGTTTACGAACGGAGAGAACCCAGTACGATGGTTTGCCGATTGGCCGCTACCGAATAGAGGTAATTGGCGCGGATGGTTGCTCAACGGACCAAATGTTCGAGATTTTCCAGGGAGAAGAACCCCGGGTGCGGCTGCCGGAAGACACGACCATTACCTTGGGAGATACCATAGACATTGACTTTCTTACCTCCTTCCCGGACTGGGATACCCTGGTATGGACCAGTAGCGGCCCACTCCCGGACCTTCGGTTAACGAACGGAATCCGGGTGAGCCCGCTGGAATCGCAAACCTACCGCTTGCAAATCCGCGACGATGATGGCTGCTCGGCCAGTGACTTTATGATCGTTACCGTAGACGGCCAGTTGGATGTGTACGTACCCACGGCGTTCAGCCCGAACGGAGATGACACCAACGAGCTTTTCCGGCCTTATGCGGGAACGCAGGTGCAAAGTTTGTTGAACTTCAAGGTCTACGACCGCTGGGGAGAGCTCCTCTACGACTTGAACACGGACCCCCTGCGCGATACCGATAACTTTGGTTGGGACGGGCGGCTGGACGGTCGGATCATGAACTCCCAGGTCTTCATCTGGGAGCTGGAGGTGGAACTGGTGGACGGGGCGGTAATCCGAAAGTTCGGAGACTTCATCATCATGCGGTAAGCCATAACCTCGCCGAAGCACACTCCGTGTGCGAGTTTGCGAAGCGCTCTTCGAGCGCGAGACCGAAACATGGCTCGCAGCCGGAGGCTGCCTCGTAAACTCGCACACGGAGTGTGCTTCGACCAGACTAGGAGTTAGCCACCGGACAAATACTAAATCCTGTTGCGAAATTCTAAGGTGGGAAAAGCTAACTTTGCGGAGCTTTAAAAACACGAAAAATACTCCCCAAAACAAATTTATATGTCTACAACGAAAACTTCCCCCCTAAGCGACCGCGTCTTGCGCATGAAAGAATCCGCTACCCTGAAGATGGCCCAGCTCGGCCGTGAGGTGAAAGCCGAGGGGCACGACGTGATCAGCCTCAGCCTCGGGGAGCCCGATTTTGATACGCCGGTACACATCAAAGATGCCGCTAAGGCTGCTCTCGACGCGGGCAAGACCAAGTACACACCGGTACCCGGAACGGCGGAGCTTCGCCAGGCAGTCTCCGACAAGTTTAAGCGGGAGAACGGGCTGGACTATGCACCAGCCCAAATCGTAGTCAGTACGGGCGCGAAGCAATCCATCGCCAACGTAGCCCTGGCGATGCTGAACGACGGAGATGAAGTCGTCATCCTCGCGCCTTACTGGGTCAGCTACTCCGCCATCGTAGAAGTGGCCGGAGGCGTACCCATCACCGTCGGTGCGGGCATCGAAGACGACTATAAAGTAAGCGCCGAGGCCATTGAAGCGGCCATTACGGACAAGACGAAGTTCGTCCTTTTCTCTTCGCCTTGTAACCCGACCGGTTCCGTCTACACCAAAGACGAACTCGCCGCCATTAGCAAAATGCTTGGCAAATACCCCAACGTTTACGTAGTCGCCGACGAAATCTACGAGCACATCAACTTCACCGGTAAGCACGCCAGCATCGGCACCATGCCGGAAGTGAAGGACCGTACCATCACCGTCAACGGATTCTCCAAAGGCTTCGCTATGACGGGCTGGAGACTCGGCTTCATCGGCGCTCCGCTGGAGATCGCCAAGGCTTGCTCCAAGTTGCAGGGCCAGAATACCTCTGGGGCCAACAGCATCGCGCAGGCCGCCGGCACCCACGCCCTGAACACCAGCCTGAAGCCCACGGAAGAGATGCGGGTCGCTTTTGAAAAGCGCCGCGAACTCATGATTGACGGCCTCGGCCAGATTGATGGCCTGAAGGTGAACCGCCCGCAGGGGGCTTTCTACATCTTCCCCGATGTGGCCGCTTTCTTCGGTAAGTCTAACGGAGAATACACGATCAATAACTCCGACGATCTCTCTGAGTACCTGCTCATGAAGGCACACGTAGCTACCGTTGGTGGTAGCTCCTTTGGCGCACCTACTTGTATCCGGATCAGCTACGCTGCTTCAGAAGCCCAGCTCACGGAGGCGATTGCCCGGATTAAGCGGGCGATGGAAGCCCTTAAGTAGTTGGCTTTCCGGCTAAAACCTTCCGGGCCGAGTTCCTGTCTTTGACCTGACAGTACCAACTCGGCCCGGAAGGTCCATAAAGATTGGCCTTGCCTCTTTGGAAAGCGAAAGTTCGCCTGCCGAGTTTGGGCTTAAGCCCCAGTGCATCCGTACCTTAGCCCCATGAAGCTAAGCCTACCATTTCTTACCTTGCTCCTTACCCTTCTTTGCACCTGCGCCAGCGCCCAAAGTACCTCCGATAATTTCGAGGATGGAAACCTGGACAACCCCCGCTGGACGGGAGACAACGCCAACTTTGTAGTCGCCGACGGCCGCCTGCGCCTGATGGCACCTGAAGCCGGCACCTCCGAACTCGGCCTGGCAACGCCCATCGATCGGGATGCGCCTACGACGAGCTATGAGTTTTTGGTGGAGATGGACTTTTCGCCCTCCTCCGGCAACTTCTCTACCGTTACGCTGATCGAATCCCGGGTGTTGCCCGAAGTGCGGCAGGTGGAAATGAGGTTCGGCGGCATATCCGGTAGCGACGACCGCCTGGAGGTAGCCTTCCGCGCCGGAACGGACGAAGTGGGAACGCTGGAGGGCACCATCGGCGCCCTCGGTAGCCAGCCCGCTGTAGCCCGCTTCCGCCTCGAACATACCGGAGACGATTGGACGCTCTCGGCGGACTACACCGGCGGAACCAACTTCCTTTTGCAGGATCAAACTACCGTCGAATTTCCCATCAGCCCGGATTCGCTGGCGCTGTTCGCGCGCTATACTTCCACCCGTACCGATAAATTTAGCTGGGACGACTTGCTGGTCACATCGGAAACAACGGTAGACGAAACCGCGCCGGTTCTGGTGAGCAGCGAACTGACCAACCCCGACGAAATTACGCTCGTTTTTGACGAAGCGATTGCTACGGAACCTGCCGGAAATCCGTCGAATTACGCCCTGTCTGCCGCCGGAATAACGGTGATTAGCGCGACCGTAACCGGAGCGACGGTGACACTCGAACTAACGGATGATCTGCCCGACGGGGAAGAGGTGACCCTGACGGTAAATACCATCACCGATGCGGCCGGCAACGCGCTGAACGACCTGAACCTTAGCTTTCGGTACGACATCACGCAGCGGCCATCTTCCCGTAACGTACTTATCAATGAGTTCATGGCCGACCCCAATCCGGTGGTTGGCCTACCGAACCAGGAGTACCTGGAGCTGTTCAACCCGACGGATACGGTGGTGGACCTCACGGGGCTGGAAATCAGCAGTGGCGGTAGCCCGGTGGTCTTACCGGAGGGCAGCAGGCTGGCGGCCCGTGGCTACGTTGTGGTTACGGATGTGGATGAGGCGGAGGCTTTTCGTACGCTTGGCGCGGCGGTTATCGCGGCAAATTTGCCGAGTTTCAGCAACACGGCGGACGAGATTTCGCTCACTTTTCAGGGGCAAAACATCCAGACGATCAACTATACCGACGACTGGTACAACGATGCCGAACGCGATGAAGGAGGCTACAGTATTGAGTACGTGGGTTTGGGCGCGGACGCAGGATGCAGTGCGAGTTGGCGGGCCAGTCTGGACCCCGCCGGCGGAACTCCCGGAGGCGAAAACGCCGTCTTGGGCATGTCGGCCGACATGACGGCACCGGGCATCACCGAAATCGAAGTTGGAAACTTCGGCATCACCCTTACCTTCAACGAGCCGATTGACATTAACGACTTTACCGCAGACCTTTTCAGCTTTAGCCCCGAGCTTGACTTCGTAGCCCCGGTCTCTTTGAGCGAGGATGCGCTCTTCATCTCTGCTGATTTAGAGGAAAACACCGTCTACACCTTCACCATATTACCTGATTTCACGGATTGTGCGGGCAACGCCCCTGCGGAAGCCATCGAACTCACCATCGCCATCCCGACCAGCCCGATGCCGGGGGATGTAGTTATCAACGAAATCCTCTTCAACCCCGCCACCGGCGGGGCGGATTTTGTGGAGCTCTACAACTGCTCCGACCGGGTCTTCCAGATTGAGGGGTGGCTCATTCGTAACCAGGCATCGAGTAGTTCTAATGCTACGCAGGAGATCACTACCTCCCGGCTTTTTCTCCCCGGAGACTACCTCACCTTCACGCCCGACCGTGAAGACATTCTCGCCCGCTTTCAGGAAGTGAACCCGGACCTCCTCATCGAGCAACGCCTCCCCAGCTTCGGCGATGACGAGGGCAACGTTACCATCGACGCTGGCGTAATTCGCCTCGATGCTTTCGACTATACCGAAGACTTCCATTCCGAGCTTCTCAGCCCCAACGACGGCGTGAGCCTGGAGCGCATCCGGCAAAAGGCGGAGACCCAGAGCGGTGCCAACTGGTTCAGCGCTGCCTCCGCCGAAGGCTTCGGTACCCCGACGCGGGAGAACTCGCAGGCTCGGGCGGCTGATATTGGTTCTGGAGGAGAAGAAATCTTCTCCATCCCCAACCCGACCTTCAGCCCCGACGGCGACGGCTTTGAGGATTTTTTGGAGTTGAGCTATGCCGTTGACCGCACCGGCTTTTTGGCCCGCGTCCGCATCTTCGATGCGCAGGGCCGCCCGATTCGAACCCTCCGCCGGACCGAACTTCTCGGTGGCTCCGGCACCCTCCGCTGGGACGGTGCGAATGATGAAGGCTTGAAGGCTAAGGCTGGTTTGTATGTTTTCTTCGTTGAGCTTTTCAATCCGGACGGGGAGGTTCGGGAGGAGAAATTGGTGGGGGTTTTGGCGGGGGAGCGGTAAGGTAATATTGCGGTTCGGTAGTTTGGTGGAGGGTGAGGCGCATTGCCTTTTAAAATACTCAGCCTTGCATCCTGCGGCCGCGCCCAA
>CAYWMW010000006.1:0-36699 GCA_964458975.1 uncultured Lewinella sp.
ACCTCATCCACAAACAACCAAGGCTTCTTCCCCTTCCCCGGATGCCAACCCGGGATGGCAGACAAACTCTCCACCTCCAGCTTAATGGAGGCAGCGCGTAGTTGCCGCGTAGTCAGCGTCAGGAAGCGGAATGATTTGGGTTTTTGGAGTTCTGCGAGGTACCGCTTTGAGACGGTTCTTAGCTCATTCCCCGCCACATCATAGAAGGTGGCCTTGAGGGAAGACGGGGCAAAAATCCAGCTGGCCTGATCTTCGAGGCAGGAGAGGGTGATGCCGGTCACCTGAGCGGAAGGGAAGGACAAAACATAAGTGACGGTCTCTTTTTTATAGCCGACCCAGTCGTCGTTACGGAAATCCATGCTGGATTTCTTCTTGTCCGTCAGGGCAGCCTGCGGGGTTTTGTTGTAGGGTGGGTTGGCGAAGCTGGCCGCCGTTAGCGATGTTTTCTCCGGCCGGAGCTTTAGGACTTCCACCACTACTTCTTCACTGGGCATAAACCCGCCACCACTGCGCTGAAAACGAAGCGTGGAAGACTCGTCTACCGTAATGGGCCGATCCGCTACCGGGCTGCCTGCATGAAGACTGTCTTCTCCCGTTGCGTAACGGACGACGGTCCCCTCCTGAGGAGGGCCGGGGTGCAGCGTCGCTTCTTTCTCAAAGAAGTGGTGCTCGACCCTGACGACAGGTTTACTGAGTCGCACAGCTTCGGTTTGGACAAAAACGGTTTTTCCCTTCGGCGTACAGGCACCGAGGATCAGAAGGGCAAAGGAGGTAAATACTGCTGTTCTCATACCCGGTGTAATTTAATGGGGTAAACCTGGCCGGCGTTCCACTGGGGGACGTAGAGGTTCTCGTCGTCGTCCACACAAACATCGTGCGGATGTTTGAATAAAGTCAGGGCCTGGGCGGTGGGTTGAAGTTGGTTGTTTTTGTAGGTTGGGGCCAGCCCGCCGGGCGCGGAGACGACGCGGTTTTCTTGGTTCAGAATACTGACGAAGCCCGAATTGTTTTCCTTCTCGCCAGACCAGATGGTCGCCAGATAGACCTCCGACCGGTGGATGACCGGGCGGCAGATGTAAGCCCCCGGCAAGTCGATGGTAGAGAGGTAATTGCCTTCGAGATCGAAGTACTTGAGCTGGTTTTTCTCCCGGGCGGTGATGAGTAGTTTGGGGTCACCGTCGCGGGTATCGATGGCGATGCCGTGGGCGTTGTGGAATTTATCGTCTTCAGCGCCGGGGCCGCCGAACTCGTGTTTGAGTCGCCCCTGTTGGTCGTAGACGTAGATGAACTGGCTGCCGTAGCCGTCGGCTACGTAGATATCTCCGTTGTCGGCGATGGCGGTTTCGGTGGGTAGGAAGGGGCGGTTTTTGCCTTCGGCATCGGGGCGCTGTGGGGCGGAGATGCGGAGGATCTCCCGTCCGTCCGGCGTCATTTTGATGACCTCGTGCAGTTTCGTATCCGTTAGGTAGAGGAAGTCTTCGCCGCCTTCGTCGCGCAGCGTCAGGCCGTGGGCACCGGGGAAGCCATCGCCCCAGCTGTCGAGCAACTTGCCGTCCTTATTGTAGATGATGACGTTGTTGCTGGTGTGGTTAGTGAGCAGGATGAGGCGGCCTTTGCTGTCCTGAACCATCTCGTGGCAATCTTTGACCGGGGTGGCCTGGCCTAGCTTGCCCCATTCGGCGTCTACTTTGTAGCGGAAATCGCCGTGGCCGATGATGAGGTCTCTGGTTGGCCTCGTCGTCATGGCTGGTAGGAAGCCAATACCTGCGGCGAGGCGGGTGCTTTGTTGGAGGAAGTTTCTGCGGTTGATGGCTTTTGTGTTTTTTGATTTGGGTTTAAGATAGGCACTTTTAATCTACTACTGTTTAATTTTCGACTGCCATGAATTTCTAAGCTATGCCCTGAAACCCTTTCCTTGCACCTGCGGCCGCGCCCAAATCCATGCTACTTTTTTGGGCGCGGCCGCAGGTGCAAAGAAGGTTTTTGAAATTTTGGTATGCTACGAGACGTTGAGAATAAACCCGCCATTCACTACCTTGCCCTCCCATGCAACTAAGCTCACTCAGTTTACCCACGTGTCCGTACCTTCAGTTAAAACTCCCCGTCTCCATGCGCTTGATGCCCTGCGCGCCATCATGATGTTGCTTGGTTTGGTTATTCATACGGCTTTGACCTACAACGTGACCAAGCACGGAGATAGTTGGGGTATATCGCAAACGGTTGATACAAGCGTAGTGACAGATTTTCTGGTTTTGCTGATCCATACTTTCAGGATGCCGACCTTTTTTATGATCGCCGGTTTTTTTGGCGCGCTTCTTTTCTACGAGCGGGGGGTAGCCTCGATGGTGCGGAACCGTGTTTCCCGAATTCTCTGGCCGTTTATCGTCTTTCTACTTTTACTGATGCCGATTAAGGTGTTTTGCTTCCGTTTCACTGAAGCAGTGTATGCAGGCAACGAAAGCCCCTGGTCTTTTGCCCTTACGTATTTCAATCAGCCTGCGGCATTTTTACCTGATAGTACTTCGCACCTTTGGTTCCTTTACTACCTGATGATGTTTACGCTTGCGGGGGTGGTGCTGGCGTTGCTTTTTGCTAAAGTTCCCAAGCTAACGGAGCTACTAAACGGTGCCCTCCGGGCTGCTTTTTCTCATCCTGCCCTCAGAATACTGTTTTTTAGTGGCCTGGCTTATGTATTGCTCATGCTACTGGATACTTCGATGGTTAACGCTGCCGGTTCATTGACTCCTGAGTTACCTACGTTTTTATGGTTCGGATTCTTTTACGCAGTAGGTTGGGTGCTTTATTTTTCGAGAGACCTTCTAATGGCTCTTAAGCGTTTTGATTGGTTGTTTACCGTACTTGGGGTTTTGCTGGTTGCCGTTCAAGGGGTTATCATTTTGGCATCTGACGGAGCATTGTCACCGAGTGCCCCAACCCCAATGATGCTTGGGTTTGCTTCGCTGACGGTCTGGGTGTTCACTTTTGGCATCACTGGTCTTTTCTTGCGCTATGCAAGTGCGTATTCTCCCGTTATGCGCTATGTCTCGGATGCCTCTTACTGGGTATACCTGATTCATCTGCCCCTCACGGCACTGTTGCCGGGCTTTATTGCTGGCTGGCAGTTGCCTGCCCTTGTTAAGTTCCTGCTCGTTCTTTTATTTACCACCATCATCTGTTTTGTAACCTACCACTACTTCGTTCGCAACACCTTCATCGGGCAGTTCCTGAATGGACGTAAGTACGAGCCAGGATTACCGAAAAACCAACCAGTTAGCAGGTATTCCGTCAATTCCGAAGACCTAGAAAACGCTTTGTAATATCCCCAGAGCGCAAACAACATCAGCATGACCGATTTAACCGTCACCCTCTTCCAAACCAACATTGCCTGGGAAGACCCGGAAGCTAACCTGGCACACTACACCGAGCTGATCGCCAGCATTGGCCAGCCGACGGACCTCATCATCTTACCCGAGATGTTTACCACCGGTTTCACCATGAACCCGGCCGCTAACGCAGAAACAATGGCTGGCCCGGCGATGCAATGGCTGGCGCAGCAGGCGAAGGTTGCCCAAGCCGTAATCACCGGAAGCCTGGTGATCGAAGAAGACGGTAAATACTACAACCGCCTGATTTGGATGATGCCGGACGGCAATTATGAAGCGTACAATAAGCGCCACCTTTTCGCCATGGCCGGAGAGCACGAATACTACGAGAAAGGAAGGGACCGGCTGATCGTGGAGTACAAAGGCTGGCGGATTTGTCCGCTGATCTGTTACGACCTACGTTTCCCGGTCTGGGCAAGGAACGAGGATGCTTACGATCTTTTGATCTACACCGCGAATTGGCCGGATAAGCGCGCTTACGACTGGCGCACGTTGCTGAAGGCCCGCGCCATCGAGAACCAGTGCTATACCATCGGCGTCAACCGGGTGGGTACGGACGCCAACGGGCTGGGGTACAACGGAGATAGCTGCGTCATTAGCCCAGGATGGCTGAAGACCGTTTACCACACCGAGCAGGTGGAGGACGTGCACACGGAACGCTTGTTCGGAGAACATCTGATAGAGGTGCGGCAGCAACTTCCTTTTTTGCAGGACCGGGATGGGTTCAACTTGTCCTTACAGTAAAGCCTTGAACGGGGGAAAGTCAAAACCTTCCGCGCTTATTTCTAAGCGTAGGGTATTCCGTTAGACGGTGATGACACTCACCATTTTTTGAATCCTATCCAGAAGTTGAACTTGCTCCCCTCTCCGCCGAGCCGGAGGCGAGGCTTATTGGAGAGGGGCCGGGGGTGAGGTTATAAGCTGGCGAAGCGATACTAAATCTGGTGTAGATATTCTCCACTCAAAGAAAAACCTACTCCTAAACCCTTAAAATTACAGATTGGGGTTCCTTTGTTGTTATACGTGTGTTTGGACTCGATTATGAATTGAAGAATACAAAATTTCGCTAAGTCATACCTTTGATATAATTTTTTGATTAAATAAAAACAAATAAATGTGATTCTATTTTTTTAACTAACTGAAAATCAGACTTTTAATACTTTGGCACGCTCTTTGAAAGTAAGAGGGCAGTTGATCTAGTAAATTATTAAAAACAGGTATTATGACTAACCACGAATTCACAACAAAAACCAACGAGCTTAACAACCTTCTTTACGCGTTTGCACTACGCCTTACCCGGAGCCGCCAGGATGCGGAAGACCTGATGCAGGAAACGGCCATCAAGGCCTACAAGTACCGCAACAACTTTGCGGAGGGAACCAACTTCAAAAGTTGGATCTCGACCATCATGCGGAACACTTTCATCAACCAATACCGTAAGGCAAAGACGCGCCGCCACCTCAACCACCCAACTACCGAGGTAACGCAGAACATCGTTTCAAAGAACGTCGTAGCGAACTCCGGGGAACAGACACTCCGTATGCAGGAGATGCAGCGGATGCTTGATACGATCGGCAGCCTCTACTCCGTTCCGTTCCTTCTCTTTTACAAAGGGTTCGAGTACCAGGAGATTGCCGAGCAGCTGAATATTCCGATCGGCACAGTGAAGAGCCGCATTTTCACGGCCCGCGTGAAGATGAAGCAGATGATCGGTAAGCGCCCTACGGCCTAAGAATTACCGTTTTAAAGTTTATCCCAGTAAGATTTGCCCCGAAAGCTTCAATGGCTTTCGGGGTTTTTATTTTGGTAGTGGGGCCGTCAACACCCTACACCTAAGCCCTGTTCGCCCGCTGCTTCAAAAAGCCCGCAATGAAAAAGGCGGTGAGCGCAAAGCCCAACAATACCATAAAACTTAACCGTAAACTGCTGATACTGGACAAGAAACCGAGCAGGGCCGGACTGCCCAAAAAGCCAACGTACCCCAGCCCCGCAACTACCGCAATGCCTTCTGAAGAGGAAACGCCTTTGGTCTTACCCGCCAAGCGGAACAACTCCGGGATGATGACCGAAAAGCCAAGGCCGACAAGAGCAAAACCCAGGAGTGCTACGCCGTAAACGCCGCTAAGTACCGCTACAAAGCCAAGGCTGGCCAGCAATGTACCGCCCATGATGATCTTTAGCGGGCCAAAGCGGCGGGAAATTCCGTCTCCCCAAAACCGGCCCAGCATCATGGTGGTAGAGAAGGCTACGAAGCCGAAGCCCGCCAGCTGATCGGACGGAATTTTGACCACGTCCAGCATGTACAGTTTGCTCCAGTGCTCAATGGCGCCTTCGCTGCCCATGATCATGAAGCTAAGCACCGCCAGGCCAAGTAAGGGGCGTAAAAGGCTAAGTTTAAAGCCGCCATCTTCCTGCTCTGCCTTAGCACTGACCCGGCTCCAATACGCCCCGCAGAGGTACAGGTTGGTGCCGATGACCAGGGCTGCGACCGCCGCCATGTGCCAAACAGGAGCGGTAAACCACCCAATTACGAGGCTACCAATACCCGCCCCGATAACGCCCCCCATGCTGAAAAAACCGTGGGCGGCAGACATGAAATTCTGCTCGTCCTCCTTCTCAAGTTCGGAGACGAGGGCGTTCATCCCGATGTCGGTAAGGGAGGCCATCGTGCCGGCAACAAATAAGAGGCCACATAAGGACGTAAAGTCAGTAGCCAGTACCGGCCCGAGCATTGCCAGGCAGAAGGTACACAGGGCAAGGATGGTGGTACGGCCAAGCCCCACTTTACTGATGATGACCGTAGAAACAGGAATGGTGAGCAATAACCCGATGGAAAAGGCCAGCAGGGCCAGGCCCAGGGAGCCGTCGTCCAGCTCCAGCTTGGTTTTAACGGCCGGGATGTAAAGCGCCCAGGTGCCGACGACGATGTTGAGGGAAGCGAACACCCAGGAAGGAGCCAGGTAGCGGCGGTTGCTGAGGATGAGGAGGAGGGACTGCATGGTGTAAATGTAGTGTATGCCTGCGGGTTTCGGGATGCGCTTTATTTCAGTCTGGTATTTCGGAGGTACGTTGGCTTAGTCCTTCGGCGTTTCGGCGGTTGAGTTCGAATAGACTGGTCTAATGGGAGGGGGGAGTTCGAATAGACTAGTCTAATAACCCCGGACCACTCCATTACACTAATGTATTAAGCTTCAAAAAAAGAAACAATTCAAGAAAATTTACAAATGGCTGAAAATCAGTTAGTAGTAAATGCGCAATCTGAATTTATCCGTTTATAAACGCATATATTCGTTTTTATACGTATAAAAGACGACTAGCGGATCAGCGCGTCCCGTACTTGCGGCAGCACCAGCCGACCAAGGCTACAAACTACAAGTACATGTCTACCAATCCGCAATTAGAGCTCGCTTTCCAGTACATAAGCCAAACCAAACGCCACGTTTACCTTACGGGAAAGGCGGGCACGGGCAAGACCACTTTTTTGCACCGGGTACGGGCTGAAGTGGCTAAGCACATGGTAGTAGTAGCGCCAACCGGGGTAGCGGCGATTAACGCTAAGGGGCAAACAATTCACAGCCTTTTTCAACTCCCGTTTGGCCTGCTGCGGCCGGGAGATACGCGGAGTAAATCCCGTAGGTTCAGCAAGAAGAAAATCCGCCTGATTAGTAGCCTGGACCTACTGGTAATCGATGAGATCAGCATGGTCCGCGCCGACGTGCTGGATGGCATCGATGAGGTCTTGCGCCGCATCCGCAGAACGGACGAACCCTTTGGCGGGGTCCAACTACTGATGATCGGTGACCTCCACCAGCTACCGCCCGTAGTGCGCGATGACGAACGACGGGAACTGCTGCGGATGTTCGACACGCCCTACTTCTTTGGCAGCCGCGCGCTGAAAAAGACGGACCTGGCTACTATCGAGTTGACCCACATCTACCGCCAGTCTGACGAGCGGTTCATCAACTTGCTGAACAAAGTCCGGCAGGATAATATGACCGAGGAGGTCTTCGCCTCCCTGAACGAACGCTACCGCCAGGATGCTGACGGTAAGGGTGGCGCCATTACGCTGACCTCACACAACCACGCTGCCAACCGAATCAATACCAATAAGCTGCGCCAACTGGATACCCCTCAGTTTAGCTTCCGGGCGCAGGTTACCGGCAAGTTCCCCGAGTCGATGTACCCGAACAGTATTGAGTTGAACTTCAAAGTTGGCGCTCAGGTGATGTTCAACCGTAACGACCCGGACAAGACCTACTTCAACGGAAAGATCGGGACCATCACGGCCATTGAAGAGGAACTCATCACGGTGCGCTGCCCGGAGGATGACCACGCCCTCCAGATCAGCCCCGTCACCTGGCAAAACATCAGCTATGAAATGGACGCCTCCACTAAAGCGGTCAAGGACAATGTGGTCGGAGAATACACCCAGCACCCCCTCCGGCTGGCCTGGGCGATCACTATCCACAAAAGCCAGGGCCTGACTTTTGATAAGGTGATCATTGATGCCGCAGATGCCTTCGCCCACGGCCAGGTGTACGTTGCCCTCAGTAGGTGTAAGACCCTGGAAGGGATTACGCTGCGCAGCCGGATTGGCGAGCAAAGCGTAAGAACGGATCGCGTAATCAGCAATTACAGCCAGGAGAACGCAAACAACCAACCTACGGCCGCAGACCTCGCGAACGATAAGCGGATCTTTCAGCTAGACTGTTTACGTGAGCTATTGAGTTGTAAGGCCTTGCACGAAGCTTCTGCCGCGCTGCAACGGGTGCTCTTCGAACACGAACGCAGCCTGCAAGCCGGGTTTCCGGCAGACTTTGCCCCGCTGGCCCGGCTGATCGCCGAGAAGGCCGTTCAGCCAGGGCGGAAGTTCCTCCCTCAGCTAAATGCCTGGGGGCATCCGGAGCTTACCGAGGAGCAAGGTGCTGCGCTGAACGCTCGGCTCGCTGCTGCGGGGAAATACTTCACTGGCCTTTTCACCGATCAAATCTTCCCCGCCGCCCGCGACTTCAGCTTCCTGACGGAGAACCAGCGGGTACGGGAAGCGGTACAAGAAAAGTTAGAGGACCTACGATTGGCCGTATTCGTGGCAACCAAAACCTTCCCGACCCTCAACGGAGACTTTGACGGGGCTGCTTACAGCCGGGCCCGGACCTCCGCCCGAATCGAATTTGAAGGGCCGGAGAAGAAGCCCGCAAGGTCCAGGCAGAGCGCCTCTGTAACCATACCGAGTAGTGTCCAATATCCCGGCTTGTTCAAATTACTTGTTGGTTGGCGACTCAACGAGGCGGAAGAGCGGGAAATACCACCCTACACCGTAGCGCACAACAGTGTGTTGGCTACGATCGCAACCCTGCTGCCCCAGAGCAAGAAAGAGTTGATGAGCATCAATAAGGTTGGCCCCAAGACCTGGGACAAATACGGGGAGCTGTTGGTCGGGATGGTGAAAGAGTACCTCCGGGAAAATGAGATTACCCCTCCGGAGCGACTTCAGGTCACTTATTAAAAAACCGAAAAACCGGCACATCCACACTAAACGTGAGCATGGCCCGCGTACTCCGCGCTTCGCGCATTCTGGTTTCTCCGGCGAGGGTGAACTTGCGCACACTGGGCCCGTCCTGAACACCGAAGCCAAGGGTGAAGGGAGACTTGGGGAAGTTGTACATCAGGTGGATGCCGGGCGCGATCACGTTTGCGGGTCGGAACTGCGGCAGCCGGTCTACCGTAGCCCCATCCCCATCATTGTTCCTGCTTTCGAGCCTGAAGGCCGTTAAAGCACCCAGGTCGAGCAGGGAACCGAAGAGGGTGAGTGATTTATTGCCACCGATGTTGCGGCTGTAGCTGAAGCCTACGGGAACGAACAGCGCCGCCCCGAACACTTCTTCTTCCAACTCTGGAGCGGAGACACCGGGCGGAAGCACCAGCCGTTCCTGGCTCAGCGCTGCACCGAAGTAAGCGCCCAGTTCAAGGCTGGAAGGCTTACTTCGTTTGATCTGGGAACTTCCTACGGGCAAGGCAATGGAAGAGATTGCCGCTTCAAAATCTCCGGAGCTATTGGCGTTGGCAACGTCGGCCATAAAGGTGCCGTAGCGGAAGAGCTTTTCCCGGAAACGGTCTGTCCGCTCAGGGTTAAGCTTTTTAATTTTACCCTGCACCCGCTGTAGTTCCTCCTGGATACGGCGAATCTTCAGGTCCCGGATACCGTTGCGCGCATCTTCCCGTGCGTAATCATCAATACCGGGGGTGTTGAGCTCTGTTTGGTAACGGGAAAGTAGAATCTTGTCGCGGTCGTTGCCCAAAAGCGGCAAAGCATCGGCGGTAGGCACGGCCAGGCCTACGGCCTTCAGGTCTTCATCCTGGTCGACAACGTAACTTTCGATCAGTTGGCGGAGCTCATCCCGCCGCTCCGTCAGTTTTCTCTCCTTGCGGCTGGCCGTTGGGGCAACGTTGAAAATCTTAAGCAGGCTCAATAAGTTGTCTACGGCGTACCGGTACTCCCCGGTTTGGCTCAGGCGGAACAACTCGTTGAGCTGGCGGCTGACCTCCGGTACGTCGGTGAAGGCGGGGTACTTCCCGGCAAGGCTGATCGGTTTGCCTTCCTCCTGCCTCGGGTTCAGAATCGGAGCTTCGAGTAAGGACTGGAGGGTCTGGCTAATGAAGTTCACCGCCTGAATGCGGCGAACGGCCCTGGGGCCCGCCTTCTGTAGGGCGGTGTCATAATAACCGGACTTGAAATCGGAGAGAAAGAGCCCAAAATCAAGCAAGAAATTGGTAACTCCGGCAGACGAGAACTCTCCCTCAAACTCAGCTACGCGGCCAAGGCGCTCAATGCCTATTCCCGTCAATAGCTTCCGGGCGGCGGGCTTTGTCTGAAAATTGGCGAGTTGGCTGTTCTCAACGAAAAGCCCACCTTGCCCACCATCAGAGAGCAGGAAAAATACCTGCTGCGCCATCCCAAAAACGGTCTCGAAAGTAGAGAGGTTGTGGTAAGCCCGGATAAGGGTATCGGCCTGGCTGGCGCTGTAGGTTTCTACTGCCGCGAGCAGGTCGTCATAAGCCGTTTTTGTGTCCGAGATGGCAAGTTGTAAAGGTGGGAAATAAGCGGCTTGCCGTGGGTTTAGCTTCATCTTCGCCGCGTAGGGCGAGTTGGAATCACCGATTTTTTTGACCCACTCTTGCAGGCGGGTTTCCACGGCCTTTAGGCGCTCAGCGGCCGCTTTTGTTCCGGCGGGAATTTCGTCGGTCAGGCGGCGGAGCATCCGGAGGGCCGGGGCATCGCGGTTGGCCAGTTCGGCCTCGATGTCGTTTTGTAATTCTTGTTTCCGGTCGGCAAAAGTTTTCGCTTTGCGTTTTTGGGCATCGCGCTTTTGCTGGAGATCAAGTTGAATTTCTACCAACTCCTCCCGGGCTTTGAATAAGTCCGTCAGGAGGGTTTGGTAACCGTCTACATTGTCGCGGTGGGCCAGCACTTCCCGAACGGCGGTGAGGCCGGCGGCGCGCAGTTCGTCTGGTTTCAAACGCTTCGCGTTTGGGCCAAACAAGTCGTCGTACCGGGCCACGCTGGGGTAAGCCTCGTAGTAGTTGTACGGTTCGTGGCCCAGCAGCCAGGCGCGGATGATGCCGGTGGCGGGTGGGTCGGAGCCAATCTCCCAGTAGTTGTTTTTCAGGGCCAATTTGGCGTCGTTGACCGGCGTGTAAACGTCCCGGATTTTTTTCATGACTGGCATCAGGGCTTCCTGACCGAGGTTAGCTTTTTGAATGTCGGTCAGTAGTGGGTCAAACTGCTGGCTGCTCAGCCGTTCGCGGGCGAGTTGGAAGCGCGCGTTCAGGGTATCGGTGGAAAGCATCAGGTTATCGAAGGCGTTGAGAATAGCCCGGTAGCCGACGTTGGTCGTGTCCACCTTAGTCATGCGCAAATCAATGCGGCAGCGGGTGTCAATGCGGGTGCGCTCCAGTTCTCCGTAGGTAAACGAGAGGATGTCCGCCAGGGAAACTTCGCGCATTTCCAGGTCCAGGATGCGGTAAATAAGGAACACATTGTACACTACGGGGTCGCGGAAGGTGCCCGCGTCGCGTTTGTCCAGGAAGTTGCCGAGGTTGAAGGCGATGGCGTTCAGGTCTTCCACAAACGCTTTCCGGATACTGGGCAGGATGGCCTTATAATTCAGCAGGTCCAGCGTGGGTAAGAACTCACTGGTGTTGGGGAAAAGGTGGTTCAGGTCGTTCCGGTTGATGTCTTCCCGCAGCTTAGTGAGGAAGGTGTAGGTGAGTTCTTCCTGCGCCCGGCGGCTGATCCAGTCAGACAGGCCAGCCAGGGCGGTGCCCACCAAATTGGAGGTAGACAGGCCCGATGGTTTGGTGTTCGCTCCGGCGGCGGCGGCCTTCAGGCTCAGGTCCGTAGCGGGTGGCGCGGCGAAGGTCTCGTGGATTTTGCCGAGGTCAATAATTCCGTTGCGGCTGAACAGTTCCGCCCCGCTCAGCTGCTGGAGAAAATCCGCCCGCCCAGGAGAGGCGATCATCGTGGGGATGGATAGACCTGCTGGTGGTAGGTAGCTTTCGAGGAGCAAATCGAGCTTCTCGTCCAGTAAAAAGCCCCTGATCGCTGGGTTTTTCGCGTAATGGCGCAGCAGTTCCGGGCCGGAAAGGAGGGCATCGATCTTGTCCTGATCGGGCATCCCCCCGTAATACGCCAACGTCATCACGATGGTATCCAGCGAGGGGTTACCGCTGGGCGTACCAATTTTACGGGCATTTTCGGTATGGCGCACAATGCGGTTCAGGTCCGCTCCGATATTTTGGGCGCTGACGCAGGTGCAGTGTAGAAGGACAATGAGCAGTGGAAGAAATACAGCAAGCTTTTTCATAGTGGGATGGCAATGTGTACGGGCGTTGAGTACCTCAAACCCCTGGCTTCGTTGCCCGGAGAACAAGGTGTAATGCTATAAAAAGTAGGTAGTTTAGTCTCTCAATTCTCTCTCCTGGGGTCACTTAGGAACGCGAATAGAATAAAACACGATTTTCTGACCTGGCGTTTTTGTTCCTGCCGTTGTCAAAAATCCTTTGCATAGCCCCCGTTACGGAAATGATTTTTGGCGGCGGCAGGGGCAAAATAAGTCGGTCAGAAATCGTGTTTTATTTTGTTCGCGTTCCTTAAGAACGCAATAATCGGTAAAATCAAACAAACAGCTTGCCCGATATGAAATCTGCCCCCGCCTGAATGGTGTCGGGGAAGGTCGCTCCGCTGGCATCCCGGACGGCAGGGATGAGCACCTGCTCCAGCTGCGCACAGTCCGCATTGGTCGCCGTTACCTGATTGAGCTTTAAGCGCTCATCGTACACCGCACGCGACAGTGTAAAGGCGTTGCGGGCCGAAGTGTAAGCCTCCAGATCCGCAGGGTCTCCGTTCATCATTAGGTTCAGCCGGGTGCGATCAATCGTTGACCGGAATTTAGCCAGGCCATCCATCATTCGCTGGTTGATGGGAGGGGGACCCCCTCCTTTTTCGTCAGCGGCAGCAACGGGGCCGGAGTCCGTGGCCGCCACCTGGGGATGAAAATCGTTCACCCAGTCCACTAACCCTTGCTGTACCGCAAACTGATCGCCTTCGGCATCGGCAATATCATCCTTAAGCTTGTTTAGAGCCGTCATGTCCGTATCCTGTTCGGTAGGAAACGGATCAATTGCTCTTAATCCGTTAAGCCGAAGCACCAGGTGAATCACATCCTGTTTGGCGTCTTCGCTGACCAGTGCCTGGGTCTGCACCAGCGCTAGCCGGCGCTCGTATAATTGTTGGCAAATACTGGTGACCTCGGTCAGCAGTTTTTCGCGAAAAGAAGGCATGTTTTGTAGTATATGGGAGTGTGTGGAATAGTAACGGAATGGAAAGGTAACGTATTTCTTGCGTAGCACTTTTTTAAGCCTTTACTTTACTGAAATGACCAGCAGCACGGATCAAGCAGAAACCGCCCTCCCACCTTATAAGTTCAAAGAGCTTAAGGTGTACAACTCCACAGAATACCTGTGGGAGAACGTAAAGAAGTACCGCCAGGTATTTGATCGGTTCGAGACGGCCTATATCTATACCGAACTGTCTCTTTTTAATAAGAATTTTGACCTCGAAGACTGGTCCCTGCGCGTAGACCTGAAGTGCTTCAGCATCGAGAACCAGGTCCGTACCGAAATGTGTAACCTCACCATCGAAAAAGAGGTGAGCAAGTTCGACAGCGTCGTCTACCTGCGCGAAGGGTGGGGCAACCAGAAAAAAGGCACCTTCTGGAAACGGGGAACCTACTTCTGGGAAGCTTACATCGACGGCCAAAAAGTAGGCAGCAAGTACTTCTACGTCATCGAACCCCACGACAATACGCCGGACCCGCTGGACGATGACTGGGAAATCAAGGAATCCATAGAGAAATACATCGAGCCCGTCTCCGCACGCTTATACGAAGGCCCTTACGACGATGTAACGGAAGACGACCGCGTATACCTCCGCGAGTTCGCCGTCAAGGAAACCCGCTACATCTACCTCGAACTTACCTTCCGCAACCTGCAACCCGAAGCAGAGTGGCACCTGGAGCTGTTTACCAAGTTCCACAACCAGGCCCGCGAACTCAAAGGCCAGGTCGTCCGCCTCCACCACGTCCGCAAAGACCAGGACCTCATCAAAATAACTGCTGGCTGGGGTGCGGCAACGCCCAACCTCTGGCGCAGCAACAACTACACGGCAGACATCGTCTTCCTGAACCGCCTAATCGCCAGCATCCCCTTCATGGTGGATGATGAGGCCGTTCCCGGCATCCCTGCGGTTTACCTCCCCGGTAATGAAAACACTATGGTGCTTGCCCCCACGGAGCAAGAAGCCGACGAAAGCTTCGACGAGATCATGGCCCGCCTCACCGCCCTCACCGGCCTGCACGAGGTGAAACGACAAATCAAAGAACACGCCGTCTACATCCGTTTCCTGCAACTCCGCCAAAAGCGCGGTTTTGACATGGACAAAGGGATGGACGTCCATTCCATCTTCATCGGTAACCCGGGAACGGGTAAAACAACCGTCGCCCGGATGATGGGCAAGCTCTACCGTAAAATGGGACTCCTCTCCAGCGGGCACACCGTTGTCGCCGACCGCGTTGACCTGGTCGGAGAATACATCGGCCAAACCGCCCCCAAAACCAGGGAAGTCATCGACAAAGCCCGGGGCGGCGTCCTCTTCATCGACGAAGCCTACGCCCTGGCGCGCAGCAATGACGACGGTAAGGACTTCGGCCGCGAGGTCATCGAAATCCTCGTCAAAGAAATGAGCAACGGCCCGGGAGACATCGCCGTCATCGTAGCTGGCTACCCCGAGGAAATGAAACGCTTCCTGGACAGCAACACCGGCCTGAAATCCCGCTTCAAACACAACTACGACTTCCGCGACTTCATGCCGCAGGAGCTAAGTACCATCGCCGACTACGCCTCCGAAGGCCTCGGCGTAGAGCTCACCCTGACCGCAAAGGCCCGCATCGACGAGATCATCACCCGCGCCTTCCGCGCCCGCGACCGAACCTTCGGCAACGCCCGCTACGTACACGACCTCATCGAAAAGGCGAAGGTGCAAATGGGCCTCCGCCTGATGAACGCCGGCGGAGTCGGTAAACTCACCAACGAACAACTCAGTACCATTGAGCTGGAAGACGTCAATAAGATCGAAGGCGTAAAAAAGAAAGAACTGCCCACCATCCCCGTCAACGACGAGCTCCTCGCCGAAGCCCTCGCCGAGCTAGACGCCCTCACCGGGATGGACAACATCAAACGCCAGCTCAACGATCTCGTAAGTTTGGTGCGTTACTACCGCCAGATCGGGCGCGATGTCCTTAATAGCTTCCATCTCCATACCGTCCTCATCGGTAACCCGGGAACGGGCAAAACAACCGTTGCGCGCATTCTGGCCAAGCTCTACAACGCCCTCGGGGTGCTGGAGCGCGGCCACATCGTAGAAACCGACCGCCAGGGAATGGTGGCTGGTTACGTAGGCCAGACCGCAGAAAAAACCGCCAAGAAAGTTGAGGAAGCCATCGGCGGTGTACTCTTCATTGACGAAGCCTACGCCCTCACCCAAAAGTCTTCCCAGCGCGGAGACTTTGGCGACGAAGCCATCCAGACCCTGCTCAAACGAATGGAAGACCGCCGTGGCGAGTTCTTCGTCTGCGTAGCGGGCTACCCCGATAATATGGACGTATTCCTGAAGGCCAACCCCGGCCTCAGCAGCCGCTTCGATAAAACCCTCCGCTTCGAAGACTACGAGCCGGAACAATTGTTAGAAATCGCCCAGAGGATGTTTGTGGAGCAAGGCGCCCAGCTCACGCCCGCTGCGGAGAAACACTTGGATGCTTACCTGAAATTTCTCTACAAGTACCGCGATGCTTTCTTCGGCAACGCCCGCTCCGTCCGTAAGATCGTTGGCGACATCGTTCGCCGCCACGATCTCCGCCGCTCCGCCGACGTTGCCGCTAAGGAAGATAAAGGCAAAACCGTCCGCATCCTCAAAGCCGACGTTGAGCACCTTAAGCTGGACACCAAGGAGCTTTCCATTCAACGGAAACGGATTGGGTTTTAGAAATAGGCTGTCTTATCTGTCGCGTACAGCTCCTTACGTCAACTACTAAAGCCAGGCTGTTAAATATGACACTAACCTCCCGTAACCACCTCACCCCAACCCCTCTCCAACAAGCCTCGCCTCGGGCTCGGCGGAGAGGGGCTATTCAGAAGAAAACGCTTCGCGTTTTGGTGGTAAAAACCCGCCACGGGTAATCATCAACAGATTAAACAGCCTACTACTAAAGCTCCGTAAACTCCCGGTCCGCAACATCAGTGAGGACTCCAATATTGCTCAACTGAAACCGCCCGCCCCGGTCTCCGGAAAGTACGAGGCCGTTGTAGGGTAGGTAACCATTCCAGGGCGTTTCCATCGCTGGTTCTTCGTCGTTGGCATCCCGGAAAAACTGCCAGGTGTTGATGCGCCAGCTCACTTTGTCGACGTAGAGGCGGTACTTATTTTGTGGAGTGTTGCCCACTTTCTCGAAGGTCATGTCCAGGATGTAGCTGGGGCGAACGGCCTGGGGGTCGGTACGGACTTCGCCTTCGTACTTCAGGGTTACGCCGCTGTCTTTCAGCTTGAACTGGTGCACCAGCCAGTAGCTGTCGTTGATCCACATACTGTGGGCTTTTTTCAGGTCTTTGGCGAGGGCTACGGAGTCGGTTACTTCCACGCCGTTTTTCTTCACTTTGCCGGTAAGTTTGTCCGCATCGGCGAAATTGACCAGGTAGACGGTGCTGTCGTTCTGCATCGATATCCGGGCGCGTTTTTCGAGCTTGTCCCAGAGTAAGGTACGGGCACCGAAGAAGTTCCAGGTGAAGAAACGGGTGTTGGCGTAAGCATCCCAGCCGCCGTGGTACTTCACGATGCTGTCCGCCAGGCGGATGGCTTTACCGTCGGAACCAGCGGCATTGAAGCCTTCGGCGGCGGGGTATATTCCAGACTCGCCCACGGGCCAGGGCTGTGCTTCGATGACGATGGTTTTCTTACCGTCTTTCATGAATTTTTCTCCCGGTTTCGGGCTGTCGGCTTCTGTCTTTATGGCTTCTGTGGTAGCTCCGTCTTCCGCCTCAACTTTGGGGCTGGTTTCGCAGCTGAAGGCAAACATTCCCAGGCACAGGATGAGGAGGTAGGTAAATGTTTTCATATGGGTATTTTGTTTTATCGTTTTGTCTGGTTTGGGCGCTGAACGCGGGTGCAAAGGTCGTCTTTTAGGGGCAAAGAGATCACAGAGATCGCATAGGGCACAAAGATCACAAAGAGCACAGAGATCACAAAGATCACAGAGGGCACAAAGATCACATAGAACATAGCATCGCGACCGCTAAAGTGCCCTGTAAGGGTACGTCTCTTAGCGATGGGTTGATTGAGCCGCAGGCGAGATCAGCCCTTCGCGCTGCGAGGGCATGTCATTTCAGCGATGGGTTGATTGAGCCGCAGGCGAGATCAGCCCTTCGCGCCCATCGCATCTATCGCGCCCGAAACGAACATCACAGATAGCGTTAAACGCTTTCAGCATAAAAACCAATTCCTCCCATAAGATCCCCATGCCCAAAACCTTTCTTCGCACCTGCGGCCGCGCCCAAAATGAACGGAAGCTTCTACAGCAACTCCACCTCCACATAAACCGGCTGGTGGTCGCTGTACCGGAAATTCTGTTCGATGCCCTGCACTTTTTTGATGCGTAGATTGGGACTGAGCAGAAAGAAGTCAATCACTTTGCGCCGGGTCTTGAAGCGGTCGTAAGGTGCGGCGCTGGCTCGGTTAGAGGCCACGGCGGGATCGTAGGCAAACTGCCAGCCTGCGGGCATAAATTCAAAGTCGATGGAGATTGGAAGCTGGGTTGTCCGTACGGTTGGGTTCATGCTGAACCAGTTGAACCCTGGCGGCATCTGGTTCCAGTCTGCCCCGACGGCGACGTAGCGGCCTGCTTCATAGTCCGCTAAAACGAGCTCCTTGAGCTTCGCCATCTGCTGCCCCCGGATGCTGCCGTCGGCATCGTAAGCGGAGAAATGAACGTTGTAGACCACCAGCTCCTTGCCGCCGCGCACGGGGAGGGTCTGCCGCAGCGCGCAGCGGTCGAGCTGGAAAATTTTGGTTGGCCAGCTGTATTCCCCCGGCAATTGAATGCGCTCCGCAGAAGTCGGCTGGTAGCGCGAAAGACTCGCCAGCCCGCCCACCACGTAGCCGTAGTGGTCCCAGGGCTGCAAAAGAGGGAGCGGTACCCGCTTGCTTCTGAAGTTAGCCGCAAAATGCGCCGCATAATCCGGTCGGGATTCTCGCGCAACGGCCAGTTGGTTGATGTAGTGGCTGCGCCGGGCGGCCGTATCGACCTCCTGCAAAAGATAAATATCGGCAACGTTTCCTTTTAGTGTTACCTCCTGCCCAACAACGTTGCTCTTCACCCGCTCCTCGCTCATGCGGACGGTGCCGGGCTTCGTCCACCAAAACCCAGCGGCCTGATTGTAGAAGAAAAAATCTTTGTCCCCAATGCCGCCGTAGCCCACGTTCCAGCTCATCAGGCTCACGATGGAATCGTTGATGATGGGCTCCGAGGCGGTCTGGCCGTTGCTTTCCGCTAAGGGCTCCGTCCCTGCGGGCTGCCAGTCCGTAAACGTGCCAAAAAGTAGGAAGCCCACGATGTAGAGGACGAAGATCAGGACGAGGTAGCCGAAGAATTTTAGTAGTTTGCGTAGCATAATGCGAAGGTACGGTAAGGCTGGATAGCTTGAGGCCAACTTTTAAGCCAGTATTGTAGCGAAAGCCTGGTGCTAAAACCTGAATGCTAAATGCTGGCTTCTAAAAGCTACACCAACAACCCTCGCAACCGCTCGACCTCTTTAATGATGAGGCCTTTCCCTTCAACGGCAACGAGCCCGTCCCGCTTGAAGTCGGACAGCGCCCGGATGACGCTTTCTTTGGTGGAGCCCACCATCTGCGCCAGTTCTTCGCGGGAAAGCTCAATTGGTGCACCGGCGTACTTTTCCTGCAGGTCACAGAGTACGAGGGCGGTACGGCGGCGGACGCTGTCGTAGGCCTGGAGGACGAGCCGTTCTCCGTGCTCAACCACCCTTCCGGCCATCAGGCGCATGAGGGCTTCGGTAATTGTCCGGTCGGTATTGAGGAGCTTGAGGAGTTTCTCGGTGGACAGGGCCTGGAGTATCGTATCCGGCGCTGCAGCTTTGGCCGAGTAATGGAAGGGTGTACGCTCCAGAGCGGAGGGCAAGCCGAAGATTTCCCCCGGGCCTAGTTCTGCAATGATGTACTCGCGCCCGTATTCGTGGGTGCGGCTGAGGTGAACCCGGCCCGCTTCCAGTCGGTAAATGGAGTGGGGGTGGTCGCCTTCCCGGACCACCTTATTGCCCTGTTCGAAAACCTGCTGGCGGCCCTCCTCGGCAAAGGCGTTCTCAAGGCGGAGCCGCCCGCCATCGGGGTCGCTCAGGTGCTCCTGCTCGGGCCGCGGCCCTGCCGCGCCTGCTCTTGCGCGGGCTTTCTTCAGGCGGGTACTGATTACGTTGAGTAGTTCGTCTTTGTAGAACGGCTTGGTGATGTAGTCGTCTGCGCCCAGGTTCATGCCCCGGCGGATGTCTTCGGTTTCGGTGCGGGCGGTGATGAAGACGAAGGGTATTCCGGCCGTTCGCTCGTTCTCGCTGAGCATATTGAGTACGCCGTAGCCATCGAGTTCGGGCATCATTACGTCGCACAAAATCAAATCCGGCGTATGCTCAATGGCCGTTTTTACCCCGGCCAGGCCGTTGGGTTCAGCCATGGTGGAATAGCCGTAGAGCTCAAGAATCTCTGCCAGGTTCTCCCTTACTTCTTCGTTGTCTTCGATGATTAAGATGGCTGCGTTTTCCATGCGTTTTTCTTGAAAGTTACTGGGGTTCTACTGCTAGTGGGTGAGTTCATAATTACTTGGCCGTTATTCCTTGTCTTTTCGCACCGTGACTTCGTTGCTGAAATCCTCATTTAGCTACGGCTAGACTCCGGTTTCAGCGCCTTGCCACGGCACGAAAATCCGGCGGACTAAACGACCAGATAATTATGAACTCACCCACTAGTACACTGTACTTGTACTATATTTAGAACGCAATATATGCTTAGCCGGTAGAAATGAAAAGGCGCGAGGGGGGGGCAGCAGGCCTACGCCGGTAGCAGGATGGTAAAAGTTGATCCTTCTCCGAGCTTACTCTCAAATTCAATCTTTCCTTCCAGGAGCTCAACGTAGTGGTTTACGATGTTAAGCCCCAAGCCGGTGCCCTTCACGTTTTCTACGTTTCTCGCCCGGAAAAAACGGTCGAAAAGATGCGCCTGGTCTTCGGCGGGTATGCCGATTCCGTGATCGGTTACTCTGATGAAACACTGACCGTCTTGCATGCCCGTTTTGATGTTAATCTCTACGCCGGGGGAGGAATACTTGGCGGCGTTAGAAATCAGGTTGATGAGGACGTGGCGGAGAAGTTTTGGGTCGGAAACTATGCGCTTGGGCGTATCGCTCAGGTCCAGCATGATTTTTTGGCCAGGTTTCAGCTGGCCTTCGCTACTTTCTATACTGGTAGAGATGATGGCTTGCAGGTCAATAAGGCGGGGCATTACGGTTACCTTTCCTTGTTCCAGTTTGGATAGGGAGAGGAAATCGTTTAAGACCTCCGTGAGCTCATGGACGGCATTTTTGATCCGGCCAATGTGTTTTTCCCGCTTCGGCTGTTGCTCCCGCTCCTCGTAAAGCTCAATGAGTTCTACGGAGCTGAGGACCGTACTGAGTGGGGTTTTGAACTCGTGGCTCGCCATGCTCAGGAATCGGCTCTTGAGTTCGTTGAGCTCACGTTCTTTACCGAGGGCCCGTTGCAGTTCACTCTCTCGCTGACGTAGGGCGGCCGTTCGCTCTTCTACTTTGGATTCGAGCTCGGCGTTTAGCTGTTCCACCCTGTCTTTTGCCCGCTTAAAACTGGTCAGGTCGTGCAGAATCCCGGTGTAAATGGTTTGGTCGTAAAGCTTCACTTCGCTCACTGCAAGGCGGAGGGGGAACTCTTCCCCGTTTTTTCTGCGGCCGGTGACTTCCCGCCCAATGCCAATGATTCTTGGCTCATTGGTTTCGTGGTACCGATTGAGGTAGCCATCGTGGTGCCGTTGGTCGTGGTCGCCCATCAGCAGGTTAATTTTTTGGCCGCGCAATTCACTGGCCTTATAGCCAAATAAATCACAGGCGGCACGATTTAGGTTCTCAATAACCCCTTCGGTACTGATCGTGATGATCCCGTCGGTAGCCATTTCAAAGAGCGCCTTTAGCCGGCGGCTGTCTTCCTGACTCATCTTTTCTGGAAAGCTTTTCATAAGCGGCCTTTGGTTCTTTTAACTGGTTTAATCCAGTTCTATGAACCAAAGATAAGTCGCCTAATTTCTAACAAGCTGTAAAAAGTGCTCCCGGCTATGACCGGGAGCACGTAAAACATGGTGAACGTTCGAAAAACCCCAGAAGGCCTAGGCCGCTTTTCTTGTTTCACGCAATTCAGGTTTCCTATTCAAGTTCTTGACTTCTGCTACTACCTTTTCTTCAGGTAAGAAGCTGACCCCCAAAATGGCACTAAGGAACAGTGGAAGGGCCAGGATAGCAATCAGCGGTTGGCCAGCAAATAAGCCGCCAATGACGCAAGCCATCATGAGGTAGAAACGGATAAGAACTTTGTCGAAAGTACAAGCGAAGAAGCGCATGGTGTAGTGGTTTTGTTGTACCACAAATATCGGGTGGTAATGCGCCCAAACTACTGTCCAGAATCATGCCTGGAGGTGATCATAATCAGGTCTGGCTACCTACACGTAATCCTCTAGTCGAATCTCCTCTTCGTCCATCAAACGGATCAGGTCCAGGGTCGTCAGAATACCGACCAGCTTGTCTTCTTCCAGCACGGGGAGTGCGTGGAATTTATTGAGGGTGAACAGGTTTGCGGCGGTACGGATAGTGTCCGTTGGCTCCAGTTTAGCGATGTGGGCCGTCATGATCTCGTTGACGGTGTGCATACCCGCGCCCCGGTCCGGCAGCTTCAGGAAGTCGGCATGGCTCAGCATACCCATCAGCGTGTGCTCGGGGCTCAGTACGGGGAGGTGGTGGATGTTGTGCTTCGAGAGCAAACCCAGCGCAGTAGCTACCGGCGTATGGATGGTTACGGTGATGAGCTCCGTCGTCATCAGGGTAGAAACTTTGGTCAATAAATTCACGGTAAAAGTGTTTTATGGTTAACAATATCGAACTCGCGCCAAGGAGTAAGATCAATGGCACATTGGCGGGAAGACCATGTCCTGAAAGTTGAAAAAGTCAGCAGGCACGTGGGTGGCCCACCCCCTGTAGATTAATAGTAGGCCCGCGACGGTCATCACCACCGGGCTAATGGCCGCCAGCCGGGCCTGGTCTAGCCGGAACAACCGCTTCCCTGCGTAGAGCGTAGCGGTTAACAATGGCAGCGTTCCCAGCCCGAAGGCCATCATGAACCCCGCACCAACCAGCGGGCTTCCCGTATTAGCGGCACCGATCACGGCCAGGTAAACCAGGCCGCAGGGAAGTAGCCCGTTGCAACAGCCCAGGGCAAACCGGGCCTTTGTGCCGCCCTCAGACATGAAACCGGCTACCTGACTTCTTAGCCTCACCTGAAAGCGGGCGTAGGCGGGTATCCTTTGGAGGAGGTTGCCGGGGTCCAAACGTAGTAACGCAAAGCCAATCAGTAAGACACCGGATAGCAGCGCAATTGTGCTCTGGGCGTTCCAAAGTCGCAGCCCCAGCCCCAGCGCGCCGAGTAAGCCGCCGAGCAGGATGTACACCAGTATCCGTCCCCCCTGGTAGGCAAAGGCACTATGCCAGCGGCCACCGTTACCCGCCGCCAGCATCAACGGGCCGCACATGCCAACACAGTGAAGGCTGCCCGTAAGACCCAGTATGAATGCGGCGATTAGTTCCATGATGTGGTAAAATTTTAACTCGTCTGCCGAGGCGGGCGATAGCCCTGACTCGTCGGCCGAGTGAGTCTGGGGCTTTAGTGAATTAGATGATGCTGACTTCCGAGGGCAGGGCTGTAGGGCCTTGGTTTAGTCGGTCCAAACGCTCGGAGCTGTAAATCTTATAGGCCTTGCGTATCAGCAGAGTACTAAGGCCGAACGTCCAAATCCAGCTCGTCGTAATAGTCCACCCCTCCGGCACTCCATTCCACGATGGCGGAATAACGGCCAGGGTTCATGCCTTTCAGGGGGAGTTTCATCGTACCGTCGTCGCGTACCGCTAATGGTAAGCGGCGGTCGTCGTTTTTGGTGCTTGGCCGGTAGAGGTGTACGGTACCAGCCACCTTACTGTCAATGGAGGCGGGGAAACGAAGTTCGTAGCCATCCTCAGAGGCGACCATCTGAAGCGGATCGCTCAGGGCGTTGCTGTTGAGCCGGCGGTCGTACTCCTGTTGGTAGTTGATGTCGTGGGCGTAGTAATCTTCGTACACCAGACTGTTGTCAAACGTCCGGCTCTTAACCACCACAATGATTAGGGTAGCAACGAAAAAAGCATAGAAAGTAAAGATGCCGTGGCCCCAGTGAAATTTCATAGCTTATTGTTTTTTAGGATGAACGAAAGTGGTCGTGAAGGTCTCCAGTTGTTCGTCTTCGGTCCAGACTTCTATTTCGAGTTTGCCGTCAAAGCCGGGTGGGGGGGCTGTTGGCAGGTCGATGAAGAGTGCTCCTTCGTTTACCTCGCCGGGCTCCGCCATGGGAGATTCGCCGACGAAGCGTACCGCTGCGCCGGGCATGTCTGCTACCTCGAAACGCAGCTCCAGATCGCGGCCTGTTTTGTTGATGACCTGGTAGGTGTACAGGTTGTTGATGGTGCCATCAGCGTTTTCCTGGTACAGGGTGCCGGGGGTGCGGAGCATGATCACGTCCAGGCCATCCCGCCCGCCAAGGAGGAAGATGTTCAGGGCGATGAGGGCAATTAATACACCGGAGTAGGCAATTACTCTTGGCGTCCATATTCTGCGTTCCTGGCGGGCAACGCCCGCTTCACTGTCGTAGCGGATCAGCCCTCGGGGGCGGTCAATTTTGTCCATCACCGCATCGCAGGCATCGATGCAGGCCGTGCAGTTGATGCACTCCATCTGGATGCCGTTGCGGATGTCGATGCCGGTTGGGCAAACCTGCACGCAGAGGGTGCAGTCGATGCAGTCCCCTTTAAGTTTGGGCTCGGAAGTGGCCATGCTTAGCGTCCCGGTTTCCGTAAAGGATATTGGGGGCGCGGCCGCAGGTGCAGGGGAGGTTTTTGAAACGGCGCTTACCGCTTTAGGGGAAGTCGCGGGCGTTTTCTGCGGCGCAAGCCCATCTTTTGCAAGCGCGGCCTCCAGGCGGTGCAGCATCTGGTCTCCGCAGGTATCTTTACCGTCGCGGCAGTTTTCGCAGTCCGTACAGCTGCTTTTCTTGGGTTTGCCTTTACGGATTTTACCCCGGGGCTCTCCCCGTTCGTAGTCGTAGATTACGTTGATGCTGTCGTCGTCAAGGAGTACGCCCTGCAAACGGCCGTAGGGGCAGATAGCAATACAGACCTGTTCGCGCATATTGGCGAAGACGAAGTAGAATATCCCGATGAAAACCACAATGGCCAGAAAGCCGAACGGGGCACTCACCGGAGACTGGCTCACGGTCGCAAGCACCGCATCCGTACCAATAATATAGGCTAAGAAAGTGTGGGCAATGATGCCTGAGACCAATAAAAAGAGCGCATGCTTCGCTACCTTTTTCTTGATTTTATCTTTGGTCCAGGCAGCTTTGGCGAGCTTGCGCTGTGCGTTGGCATCGCCCTCAATCCAGTACTCGATCTTACGGAAAACCATCTCCATAAAGATGGTCTGGGGGCAAACCCAGCCGCAAAACAGCCGCCCGAAGACTACCGTAAACAGGGCAATGAAAACCACCCCCGTAATCATCAAAATGGCAAAGAGGTGAAAATCCTGCGGGGTGAACGACAAACCGAAAAGAATGAACTTCCGCTCCAGTACGTTCAGCAAGATAATCGGCTCTCCGCCTACCCTGATCCAGGGGAGGCCAAACAAAACAAGCAATAGGGCATAGCTGAGGTAGCTCCGCCACTGGTAAAAGCGACCGTCCGGTTTCTTCGGGAATACCCACTTCCGCTTGCCATCGGCGTCGACGGTGCCGATGGTGTCCCGAAAGCTATCCTTATTGACTGTTTTACTCATTACTTTTTACTTAAGTCTGCTGCTTCGTACACTTCACCCTGGGGCTCTTTAGCGTCGGCGGGGTTGGTGCCAGCCAGGCTGATGATGTAACTGGCTACTGCCTGCATATCCTTAGGGCGCAGTTCGTTCTTCCAGGCAATCATTCCCTTTTCGGGGATACCGTACTTGATGGACTTGAAGACGTCTGAAATACTGCCGCCGTGCAGCCAGTACTTATCCGTGAGGTTAGGGCCAATACCGCCTTCACCCTGCGTGCCGTGGCATACTGCACACTTGGCGGTGAACATAGCCTGGCCTTTACCCAGCGCATCAGCATCAGCTAGTAGCTCGACGTTGGATTCGTCGATCGCGTTTTTCTGCGTAGCGAGGTAGGCTTTTACCTGGTCTTCAGCAATTTCCATTTCGTAGGCGTAGGCCTCGTGCTGCAAACTACCGTAGTCGGAGAAGTGGACAAACCAAATGTAAACCGGCGCAAAGGCCATGGACAGGTACAGGATGCCTTTCCACCAAGGGGGGAGGTTGTTGTCCAGTTCCATAATACCGTCGTAGTCGTGGTCCAGCAGAATGTCTTCCTCCTCTTCAATCGGCACATCATCGGTAAGGCGGTCGTAGAGGGTCTGCCACCAGGGAGTGGTAGCGGCGGCCGGTACCGGTACGCCTACTTTTTCAAGTACTTCAGGGTGGTACTTCTCCAGCATCCGGAGGCGTTGCATCCGCATGAAGGTGAAGCTCAGGTTAATGATCGCCCCCATCCCCGCTGCGAAGACCAGTAACATAAGACCGAGCAAAAGCTGCTCCATCGGAGACATGCCGGAGAGTAAGTTTACGCTAGATGACTCAGTTGCCGGAGCGACAGTTTGTAAAAGCAGTGGTTTATAGCTTAGTAAGTTCACTGGTTGTCTTTTTTATCGTTAGAGGAATAGCTGTCACGCAGAGGCTGTTGTTCTACCTCAGCATAGGACCCGCGTCCGCGCCCGAAAACCATAACGAGTACAATGCTGAAAATGAAGAAGAACGTAAGGAGGGCCATAATGGCGAGCCAGTTGATGTCAGAGCCGGCGAGAAGATATTTTGCCATTTTTCAAGAATTAGAGTGGTTAATGAAAAGCAGAAAGTCAAGAAAAGGAAGCTTGGAAACTCCAGTGGGGCGGTTGCTTATGGTCGTCCCACTGGATTGGTCTCCAGCGCTCCGGTGTTACTTCTTGGTTTGCTGCTCGGCCTCGGCCTTGATGTCAGTACCCAAGCGTTGGAGGTAGGCGATGAGGGCTACAATCTGCCGCTCTTCGAGTTCCTCGTCTTCAACGCCTTGTTCGCGGAGGTCTGCGGCAATTTCAGCTGCCTGCTCCCGCATATCGTCGATGGCAACGTCGGCGTAGCCTTCCGGATACGGAGTGCCCAGGCTCTGGAGCACCCGGATTTTAGCCGGTAGGTAAGCGCCATCGTACTTCCGCTCCAGCATCCAGGCGTAGGGCGGCATGATGCTGCCGGGGCTGGTGGAGTGGGGGTCTTCCATGTGGCGGTAGTGCCAGAGGTTGAGGTACTTTCCTCCCAGACGGTGAACGTCTGGCCCGGTACGCTTACTACCCCAGAGGTGCGGCCGGTCGTAGATGAATTCTCCCGATTTGGAGTACTGCCCGTAGCGCTCCGTCTCGGAGCGGAACGGCCGGATCATCTGGCTGTGGCAGTTGTTACAACCGTTGGCGATGTAGATGTCACGCCCTTCCAGTTCTAGCGGGGTGTAGGGGTTGACGGAAGCGATGGTCGGCACGTTGTCTTCTACCATCACCATGGGGAAGATCTCCGCCAGCGCACCGATGAGGATCACCACGGTAGAACCGACGAGCAACTGAACGGGCCGGCGTTCGATCCAGCGGTGCCAGTATTCGCCTTTGTGGGCGCCGGGGCTGGCGGCCAGGGGCGGTGCAGAAGCGGGCTCGTTGGCCAGGAAGTTACCCTGCTTCACTGTTTTGATCAGGTTGTAGATCATGATGAACACACCGACTACGTAGATGGTACCACCAAAGGCACGCAGCATGTACATCGGTAGAATGGCATCAACGGTTTCCAGGAAGTTACCGTACTGTAGCAGACCGTCTGGCGTGAATTGCTTCCACATCGCACTCTGCGTCCAACCCGCCCAGTAAAGGGGTACGGCGTAGAAAAGGGTGCCGAGGGTCGCGATCCAGAAGTGGACGTTGGCCAGGCTCTTGCTGTATAACTTGGTACGGAAGATGCGCGGGAAGATGTAGTAGAGCACCCCGAAGGTGAGCATACCGTTCCAGCCCAGGGTGCCGATGTGTACGTGGCCCACCGTCCAGTCCGTATAGTGGCTGATGGCGTTGACGCTCTTGATGGAGAGCAGCGGCCCTTCCAGCGTAGCCATACCGTAGGCAGTGATGGCAACAACCATCATCTTCAGTACGGGGTCTTCCCGAACCTTGTCCCAGGCACCCCGGAGGGTGAGCAAACCGTTAAGCATACCACCCCAACTGGGCGCGATCAACATCAAACTGAATACCATGCCCAGACTCTGCGCCCAGTCCGGAAGACTGGTGTAGAGCAGGTGGTGTGGCCCGGCCCAGATGTAGATGAAGATCAGCGCCCAAAAATGGATAATCGACAGGCGGTAACTAAAAACCGGCCGATTGGCGGCTTTGGGTAGGAAATAATACATCAGGCCCAGGTAGGGCGTGGTGAGGAAGAAGGCCACCGCGTTGTGCCCGTACCACCACTGTATCAGTGCATCCTGCACCCCGGCGAAGACCGGGTAGCTGTGCATGAAAGCGTAGGGAACTTCAAGGCTGTTGCCCACGTGCAGCACGGTCACCGTTACCCAGGTAGCGATGTAGAACCAGATGGCTACGTAGAGGTGGCGCTCCCGTCGCTTCAGGATCGTCATGAAGAGATTGATACCGAAAACGATCCAGACCAGCGCAATGGCAATGTCTATGGGCCATTCCAGCTCTGCGTACTCCTTACTCGTCGTAAAGCCGAGCGGTAAAGAGATGGCAGCGGCAAGGATAATGGCCTGCCAGCCGTAGAAATTGATGGCACTCAGCAGGTCTGAATACATCCTGGTTTTAAGCAGTCTTTGCAGGGAATAGTACACCCCCATGTAAATACCATTACCGACGAAGGCGAAAATCACCGCATTGGTGTGCAACGGGCGAATACGGCCAAAGGTCAGCTCGGCGGCCACGTTTAGCGAAGGCCACACCATCTGTAGGGCGGCCAGTAAGCCAACAATCATGCCAATCAGGCCCCAAAAGGCCGTGGCGTACGCAAACCGCTTTACACTGGTGTTGTCGTACTCAAAATGCTCCAACGCCAGTTCTTCAGCAGGGGCAGTAGTTACTTTAGTCATCTTCGGAATCTTTGGGGTCCTCAAATAAAATTCTCATTGCGGGAGTCACCTCATCATCGTACTGCCCCGTACCCACCGCCCAGAAAAAGGCTACCAGGAAGCCAAGGGCTACCAGTAGGCTGACGATGATGAGGAGTATGATCACTTTCATGGCTGTCTCTGTTTATGCCTGCAAGGTGCGGCGAGACGCTGGGGTATGAAATGAGGCAGATCACGGGTGGCGATGATATATGTCATTACGCTTGCATGACAATTGTCATTTTACCCCCTCCGCCAAACCACCCCCGCCCCCAAAGAAGCCACCACCACAATCGTGACCGAACTAAGCGGCATCAGAATTGCGGCAACAACCGGGCTAAGGGCGCCGGTCATGGCGTAAGACAAACCGACCACATTGTAGGCAAAAGCCAGCAGGTAGGTAAGGGTAATCACCCATTTCATTCCCTTTGCTGCACGGAGTACGGAGGGCAGCCTGGTGAGCTTATCCGCCTTCACGATGCCGTCGCAGGCGGGGTTGAAGCGGGCTTCGTCTTCGTTGACGGCCAGGCCGACCGTTGCGGCGGCCAGTGCGCCGGCGTCGTTCAGGCCGTCTCCGACCATGAGAATATTAGCCCCCGCTTCTTGTAGCTGGGCGATGTGTTGTCTTTTGTCGAAGGGGCTCTGCCGGAAACGGGCCTGATCTCCGGGGAAGTACTGCTCCCAGACGTTGTCCTTGGGGGCATGATCGCCGGATAATAGCCAGGTGGCTCCCCGGCTGTTCACCTCGTTGAGCATGGCTCCGCCGCCATCACGAATAACCGTTTGCTGGGGCTGGAGCCGGAACTGAAGCAATCCGTCAACCGCAGCAAAGGTGCCCGAGGTGTAGTTCGGGAAGCCGCAAAAAGTCGGACTACCGATCATGAACGCACGCCCCTGATGTTCCAGGCGGAGGCCAGCCCCCGTTATTTCCTCGACTTCGCCGATCCGGACGCTCATGGCGTTAGCAGCGTCGGCACTCAGTGCTCGCACAATCTCCTGACTGCGGGGGTGGGTAGACTGGCGGGCCATCGCAACAAACACCGCCTCGAAGAAGGGAGAACGGGGCGGGACGTAAGAGAGTTGGTCGGTATTACCTTCTTCCGTTAACGTCCCCGTTTTATCAAAGACGAAGGTGTCTACCGTGCCTAATCGTTCAACGACCGCAGGCCCTCTGAAGTAGAATCCGTCACGGGCCAGCAACCGTTGGATGGTGCCGTAGGCAAAGGGAGCCGCCAGGGCCAGGGCGCAGGGGCAGGCGATGATGAGCACGGCCGTTGCTGCCCGGTAAGCCCGGGCGGTATCCACCTGGTACCAGTACGCAAGCGTTCCGGCGGCAAGGAGGAGAATGGTAGCCGTGAAGGCCCGGATCAGCCATTCGGGCGGGGCAACTTCGGCGGTTTTCTGGTTTTCTCCTTCCCGCAGCCACAGCTGGAGGAGGTAACTCTGGTCGGTAGGCTTGGTGACCAGGATGCGAAGGGCGGAACTCGTCGCCCGGCCGCCAGCAAATACTTCCTGGCCTTCGTGTACCGCAGCGGGCTCCGCCTCTCCGGTAACGAAGCTGTAGTCGATGCCGTGGGCGGCGGGGCTGAGCAAGGTTCCGTCGGCCGGAATCAGTTGTCCGGGGCGGATGAGCAGGGTGTCTCCCGCCTCCACGTCTTCGCTGGCGATGGGCTCGGGCGCGCCCTGTTCGTCTTCGCGGTAGGCGGCAACGGGGAAGTAGTCCCGATAATCCCGGTCAAAATTGAGGCGGGCAAAACTGTACGTCTGGAACCAACGCCCGATAAGCAAAAAGAAGACAAGGCCAGCTAAACTATCGAGGTAGCCCGAGCCCACGCCCGAAAATATCTCGTACAAAGACCGGCCAAAAAGCGCCAGCATACCGAGGGCAATCGGGAGGTCAATCGTAACGCGGCGCGCCCGCAAAGCATAGAGGGCGGACGTGAAAAAGCTCTTCCCGGCGTAGAACATCACCGGTAAGCTCAAGAGCAATAAAAAGCCGTTCATGGCTACTTTAACCCACCCTGCACCTGCGGCCGCGCCCGCTAAAAGCTCCGACAGGCCGAAATACTCCGGGAAGCTCATCAACATGATGTTGCCAAAGCAAAAACCCGCCACGCCGATGCGGTAAATCAGGGCGCGGTTGGTACTTTTATCCGCAGTGGCATCCCCCTGCGCACGAAAGTGCGGCGGGTAACCGATGCGGTCCAGCATTTCCGTGACCTGGCGCAGATCGGTGACGTTCGGATCGTAAACGATGGTGGCCAGTTTGCGGGCAAAATCAACGGTACAAGACCGAACGCCCGGCAGTAATTGCGGAAGCCGCTCCAGCAGCCAAAGGCAGGAGGAGCAATGGATGCCGGGCAATTCAAGCTCTACGTGGCAGCGCGTTTCGTCGCGGTAGCGCACGAAACGATCGGCGAGTTTGGGTACGTCCAGCCAGGCGTAATCAGTATTGTCCGCTTTGTCTTGCCGGGCCCCCGCGCGGTCATCGATCCGATAAAAATCTAGGAGGTTGTTTTCCTGTAAAATCGTGAAAACCGTCGCGCAGCCTGAGCAGCAGAACGACTTCCCGTCTTGCACGATGGTCTCCGCAGCACAGGGCTCTCCGCAGTGCTTACAGGTGGTTTTGGTTAGCGATGAGGTGGGGTCTTGGCCCATTATACAGATTTCAGAATTCAGCGTTTAGCGTTCAGCGTACGTTCTAAAACCTGAACGCTGAATGCTGAGCACTTTAAATAGCCTGGCTAAAGGTTTTCGTAACCGGCTGCCGCGCCCAGTAGTGGTCGTCCAGCGGCAGGCAGATATTGCGCAGAAACGGCTTGCCGACTTCGGTGACGTCGATGCGGTAGGGCGAGCGGGCGATGATGCCGTCGGTGGCCATGTCGTTCCACTGTTCAACGGCGCGGCCCAGGGCTTCGCAGCGCAGCGTTTCGGCGCGCCATTCGGTGTGGCCTTTGCACATCAGGTTCAGGATGTGGCGGCGCACGACCTGGTCATCTTCGTTCAGACGGTGCCCTTTGATGATGGGCAGCCGCTTGTCTTCGAGGATCGCTTTGGCGTAGGTTTCTACCTTTTTTTCGTTTTGTACGTAGGTGTCCCAGCTGTCTCCGATGGCGGAGCAGCCGAGCGCGAGGGTTATCGGCGTATTGGCCGTGGTGTAGCCCATGAAATTGCGGTGAAGGTCGCCGGAGGAGGCCGCGCGGGCCAGATCGTCTTCCGGTAAGGAGAAGTGGTCCAGGCCGATGTCTTTGTAGCCGCTGTCTTCGAGCAGGTCGCGGCCGGTGGCGTAGAGTTGCCATTTGTCGCGGCCTTTGGGCAGGTCGGTTTCGTCGTAAGCGCGCTGGCCGGGGCTAACCCAGGGTACGTGCGCGTAGCCGTAAAAGGCGATGCGTTCGGGGCGCAGCTCCTGGATTTTTACGGCGGTGCGGATGATGTCGTTCTCGGTTTGCCGGGGCAGGCCGTAAATGACATCGAAATTGATGGATTGGTACCCGGCGGCGCGGGCGGCGTCTACCGTACGCTCTACTTCCTCCACCGTTTGTTTGCGGTTGATCAGGCGCATGATCTCAGGGTTAAAGTCCTGCACGCCGATGCTGATGCGGTTGAAACCCCGCGCAGCCAGTGCCTTGAGGTGCTCAGGTGTGGTGCTGTTGGGGTGGGCCTCGAAACCGAAGTTGTGGTCTTCGGCTACGTCGGCATCTTTCAGGATGCCGTCAATGAGGCGACCGAGTTCGGCGGGGGAGAAAAAGGTGGGCGTTCCGCCGCCGAGGTGAAGTTCTTTCAGGCGCGGCCGCAGGTGCAATGATCGGACGTAGATGGCCCACTCCGCCAGCACCGCATCGATGTAGGGAGCTTCGACGTCGTGCCGCTTGGTGATCCGTTTGTTGCAGCCGCAGTAAGTACAAAGCTCTTCGCAGAAGGGGAGGTGGATGTACAGGCTAATGTCCCGTGTTTCTGCTAAACGTGTATTCAGACTACCCAGCCATTGGTGTTGGGCGGGGGCTTGCACGTTCCAATAAGGAACGGTCGGGTAACTCGTATAACGAGGAACGGGTTTGTTGTATTTTTTGATTAACGGCACGCGGCGGGGGTTGTTTGACCCAAAGGTCAGGTACCGCTGGCCGGTGTTCGATGACGGATGTCAGTGGGGGGGGTGATCTTGGTCAGTTGGGGCATGATATAGATCATTGTTTGCTTTATGGAAACGTAAGGACAGGCTCCACGCTACACACCCCAGGCCTACACCTCCGTCCCCTGCGCCACCAACTTATGGTACCGCTCCAACAACTTCCCCGCCAAAACCCTCCGGTCATACTTCTTATGAAAGCGCGTAGCTGCTGCCCGACCGATGCGTTCCAGCTTGCGGCCCCGGGCCAGACAATCGGCTACGGCTTCAACGAACTGGGCGGGGGTATCGGCGATGAAGAGGTCGCGGCGGTGCTTCGCCGCGATGCCTTCCAGACCGATGGAGGAGGAGATCACCACCCGGCCCAAAGACATCGCTTCGAGGATCTTGGCGCGCATCCCTCCGCCGCTGAGCAGCGGAACGATGCTGATGCTGTGGGCAGAAACGAAGGCGCAGGCGGAATCTACTTCGCCGTGGACGACGACGTTCTTCATCTGCAGTTGCTTCATACTCTCCGGCATGTTGCGGCCGGCGATGTGGAATTCGATCTCAGGGAACCGACGGTGCATCTCCGGCCAGACATCGTTGAGGAACCACTGCAAACCCTCCAGGTTGGGCAGCCAGTCTAACGAACCGATGAAGTGGAGGTTGGGTGCTTCGCGGAAGCTCTCGTAAGTCGGCTCTCCGCAGACGGTATCAAGGCCGATGGGGAGCACGTGGCGGTCGCCCCGGAAGCCCATGCGCTCGAAGCGCTTGCCGTCACGATCCGTGATGGGCAGCAGCAGGTCGTACTGGTTGAGCTGGGCGGTTTCGTAGTCTTTGAGCTGGCGCGTCAGGTGGCGGAGGTACCAGCGCTTGGGGGCGAAGCGGATGTTGGCGCTGCACCGCTCCCAGATTTCGTGCTCTACGTTGTGGCTGCGCATCACTACTTGAGCCGAAGAATTGCGGCGGATGGTGGGAACGTAAGGCGAAAGGTAGAGGGTCTCCAGCTGAACGACGGCGAAGTCTTCTTCCTGGAGCCATTTTTCCAGCGCAACGTGGTACTCCGGAAGGTCGAACCGGCTGATGTGGTAAGACGTGCCGCGTACCAGGTTGCCGAGGGCATCGAAGGGGCTGATGGCGTTGTCCACATTTACGGTCCGGACTTCTTTGTAGTGGGCCATCTTTTCGGGCAGCTCGGTACCGCTGAAAAAATGCTTGCTTGTGTTCATCGCCAGCAGGCTGACCTCGCACCCCAGTTCGCTCAGGCTCTTGCTCAGGCCGTGGATGGCCTGGCTCTCACCGTCTTTGAGTGGGTAGGGGAACTTTTTGGTCAGTAGTAATAACTTCATGCTGGAACGGCGATGGTCTCTCAAATGAATCCTGATTGGTGTGAGTGAGTGCTCTTCGCTGGCTTGATACGGTGAGTTGGGGGAACGTTGCTTCTTGTTTTAAAATTTTATCCCGCTAGTGGCCGTTCTGACCAACAAGGAGCATATACTTTTACCGATGACGCGGTACTGCCAAACACAACCTACTACTACCGTCTTCGCCAGGTAGACTTCGACGGAACTGAATCGTATTCCGATATTATCTTCGGAGCCATTAATGATGAGGGTTTTGGGTTAAGTGCATTCGTACCTAACCCGGCTGAAGCTGTTACCCAGCTTACCGTTCACCTGAAAAAAGATGCCAGTACGTCCGTCACCCTCTTCGACGCAACGGGGCGCCAGGTATTCCGGCAGGAACAACGCCTCCAGGCTGGAAACAACCCCATCGAGATTAACGTGGAGCACCTGCCAACAGGCAGCTACACCGCCCGTGTGAGAACCGCTTCCAGGGTGCTCACCCGTAAACTGATTGTGCGTTAAAAACGCCAACCCTTCGAAAAAACTATTTTTTAGGGGGAGCGAAACAGGAGTCATCCGGCAAGTTCGGGATGACTCCTGTTTTTTGTTGTACAAGCCCTGCAACAAAAACTTCCTTTGCACCTGCGGCCGCGCCCTTATTTAGTCAAGTAACGCGAATCAAGAGCGAAAACAGGGAGGGCCGGGAACTCGGAGGTAGTCAAACAGCAACTGCCGCACAGGAAGTCCCACGCGGCAGCTACTACTTGGCTGTTTGATTGCTTTAATACTTCCAGACGTTGTTCTCCATATTGTCCTCAAACATCCGCTCGGTAGGGTTGATCATGACGGACTTAACGTCGTCCTTCGGCGCATCAACGGTGAAGATGTAGGTCGGGTAAACCCAGCCCCAATCCGCCAGTACTTTCCAGTTTTTGGCGTAGCCCGGCTGCTGCTTGGTACCGCGCATGATCTGCGGGGCGGTGTAGAACCACTGCTCGTCGCCATTTTTCATGGTCACCAGAATTTCTAGGGGCATGGGCATACGGCCGATTTTCTCCAGCTCTACTTTGGTGGTTTTGCCTTTGCCTTCTTTCACGCTCTTCACCGCATAGTCGGCGTAGTTCACGGAGTTGACGAAGTAGTCGTTGTACCAGTCAAGTTCAAAGCCAGATTCCTTTTCCGCGATGCGGATGAAATCGTTGGGGTTCGGGTGCTTGAAGGCCCAGTCGTGGAAATAGCGAAGCATGATGCGCTGGTGTACTTCTTCGCCCACAATGTAGCGCAGTTGCTCCTGGTAGACGGAGCCGTTGGTGTAGGCCGCAACACTGTAGGCGGCGTTGGTCGCGTAGTGATCGGAGTGGGTGCTGAGTGCTTCCTGGCGGCCGCTGGTGCGGAAGTTGCGCAGGCCGTTGTAGGTGCGGGCGAAAGGGTTTTCGACGGCATCGCCACCGACGAGGCCTTTCTTGCGCAGGTGGTTCATCACCTCGGCGCTGGCCCAGCTGGTGAAGCCCTCGTCCATCCAGGGGTGCAGGGCTTCGTTGGTGCCCATCAGGTGCTGGTACCAGCTGTGCATCAGCTCGTGTACGGATACGCCGACGAGGCTCGGGAAGCTGCGCTCTCCGGTGATGAGGGTCCCCATGGGGTACTCCATACCGCCGTCGCCACCCTGAATGAAGCTGTACTGCTCGTAGGGGTAATGGCCGTAGTGGGCGTTGATGAAGTTGAAGGCTTCGTCCATCACCTTCGGCAGGTTCTCCCAGTTGGTGCTGGTTTTTTCGCCTTCCTGATAGAAGAAGTGCATCGTCATACCGTCGGCCCGTTTCAGGCTGGTGTGGCGGTAGTTGGGGTCTGCGCCCCACATGAAGTCACCCACTTTGGGCGCTTTGAAGTGGTAGGTAATCTTTTTCTTGCGCTTATCCGGTTCGGGGCCGTAGCCGTAGCCGATTTCTTCCGGGTTTTGGAGGTAGCCGGTGCCGCCGATCACGTAGTTGCGGTCGATGGTGATCTTCACGTCGAAGTCACTCCAGATGTGATAAAACTCGCGGCCAACGTAGGGGTCGGCGTGCCAGCCTTTGTAGTCGTATTCGGCCATTTTGGGGTACCACTGGGCCATGCTGTATTCAATGCCTTCGGCGTTGTCGCGGCCACTGCGGCGGATCTGCAGGGGCACCTGGGCGTCCCATTCCAGGTTGAAGGTGGTGGAGGCACCGGGCATGATGGGCTTGGCCAGTGTTACTTCCATTACGGTTCCTTCAACGGCGTAAGCCTGGGGCGTACCGTCGCGCAGGAGGGCCTTGGGCTTAATGTAGCCGATCTCGTCGTCCTTAAGTTTGCTGATGCGGTCGCCGACGCGGCGGTCGGCATCGGGGAGGGTCAGGTTGCGCACGTCCATCATGCTTCCGGGCTGGAAGGCATTGAAGTAGAGGTGGTAGAATACCTTAGTGAGGGTATCCGGGGAGTTGTTGTAGTACTTGATGGTCTGTTTGCCTTCGTACTGGTTTTTCTTGACGTTCATGTCAATTTCCATCGTGTACTCGGCCCGTTGTTGCCAACGGTCGGGCTGGGCCGCGAGGCTGATGGTGGAGGCAAGAAGGACTAAAAGGAGTAGGTTACGCATATTGGAGTAGTTGTTCTTATTGGTTGAAAAGGCGTTTTGGGGTGGGAATGTTTTGAGTCTGGAGT
>CAYWMW010000007.1:0-36355 GCA_964458975.1 uncultured Lewinella sp.
AAACACCCCACCCTTCCCTTACGCCTTTTCACCCTTATCCCCTTACTCCTTTTCACCCTTACCCCCTTACTCCTCCTCGCCCAACCGGAAAAAGCAGCGCCCCGGGGCGATGAATACGGAGATGGGCCGCACAGCCAGCTCATCCTACGTGGCCTGATCCTGATCAACGGCAACTGCGCGCCGCCCACCGGGCCGGTTGACATCGTGATTGAAGGCAATAAAATCGTGAGTGCAAATACCGTCGGCGTACCCGGCGTAGAGATCAACGAAAAGCGACGGCCGAAGCTGAAAGCCGGCGGCAAAGAAATAGACTGCAGTGGCATGTACGTACTGCCCGGTTTTGTGGACATGCACGGCCACATGGGCGGCCGCGCCCAGGGAACTACGGCCGATTACGTGCTGAAACTCTGGCTCGGCCACGGCATCACCACCATCCGTGAACCGGGAAGCTTCAACGGACTGGACTGGACGCTGGACCATAAAAAACGCTCCGCCACCAACGAAATCGCCTCCCCCCGCATCCGTGCCTACACCGGCTTCGGGATGAACCGCGAGGAGCCCTTCACCTCCCCGGAGCAGGTCGAAGAATGGATCAAGGAAAACAAAGCGAACGGTGCCGACGGCATCAAGCTCTTCGGCGCAAGCCCGATGCTGATGCAGGCCGCCCTGGAGACCAACAAAAAAATCGGGCTGCGCAGCGCCTGCCACCACGCCCAGATGGACGTTGGCCGCTGGAACGTCCTCAAATCCGCCCGCGCCGGCCTCACCAGCATGGAGCACTGGTACGGACTGCCCGAAGCGATGTTCGAGGGCCGCACCGTGCAGGACTACCCCGTAGACTACAACTACCAGAACGAACAGGACCGCTTCGGCGAAGCCGGTCGCCTCTGGGCCCAGGCCGCCAAGCCCGGTTCCGAAAAATGGAACGCGGTGATGAACGAACTCCTGGCGCTGGACTTCACCATCAACCCCACCTTCAACATCTACGACGCCAACCGCGACGTGATGCGCGCCCGCAACGCCGACTGGCACGACGAATACACCCTGCCCAGCCTCTGGCGGTTCTTTCAGCCCAGCCGCATCAGCCACGGCTCCTACTGGCACAAATGGGGCACCGAGCAGGAAGTGGACTGGAAGAAAAACTACCAGCTCTGGATGGCCTTCATCGAGGAGTACAAAAACCGGGGCGGCCGGGTCACAGCGGGTTCCGACTCGGGCTACATCTACCAGACCTACGGCTTCGGCTACATCCGCGAGCTCGAACTGCTGCGCGAAGCGGGCTTCCACCCGCTCGAAGTGATCCGCTCCGCAACGCTCTACGGCGCTGAGGCACTCGGTATGGACAACGAGATCGGCACCATCGAGCCCGGAAAACTGGCCGACCTCGTGATCGTTGGCGAAAACCCACTGGCCGACCTCAAAGTCCTCTACGGAACCGGCGCTACCCGCCTGGACGACGACGGGGAAGTGACCACCACCAAAGGCATCCTCTACACGGTAAAGGATGGCATCGTTTATGATGCGGTGAAGCTACGGGAAGCGGTGAAGGAGATGGTTCGGGAGGCTAAGCGGAGGTAGGTGCCAATCAGCGGGTGATCACGTACAACGCGTAGATCATGCCCGGAAAGGCGAACAGCAGGGAAAGCAGACAGCAAATCCAGAAGCGAAAGGTGAGGCCTTCGTGCATCAGAATCGCGACCGGAGGCAGGAAAATAGCGATGATGATCTGAAGAATAGAGGTTTTGGAGGAGTCCATAGGGAATGCTTTAAGTTTGACGTTCAACCTACTGAACAACATTCCGGCTTGTTCTTGTTCTATTTCGGTACCGATCTTTGCCCCATGAAGCTATTTTTCCCGCTCATCGCCTTGTTTTCTTATTTACCTTTGGTTGCACAGACCGAAGTGCCCATCGTTGCGTATTCAGTGGCGGCAGACGGTACCCCGGTCATTGAAGTGGCTAACGATCCGGAGTTCTATTACGTGCTATTTGCCGATAATGTGGCGCGCACGCTGGTGCAAAGTGAGGATGCAGTAGCCGTGCTCACCGAACCCCTGGCCGCGCTCCCGGAGGCGGCCTACACCGTCCGCCGCTACCCCATCTCCGCCCCCGCTGATCTTGACGATGACGGCGTAGACGACCTTACCGAAGCCAACAGCTATCCCACCCTCAGCCCCTTCAACCCCGTACGGCCCATCGACTTCAACGACGGAGTAGCCTGCATTCACGACCGCGCTACCTTTGATTCCCTGGCCTTCTTCCCCGGCGAAGCCGACGAAAATCCGCGCCTCGCGGAGCTGGAGTTCCTGAAGTTTTACGTTCTCGACAACGACGCCCCGAACGACAGTATGCGCGTGCACTACATGAACACCCGCACGCACGAGGCCCACGTCCAATTTGCCAGGGCCATCGGCATCCCGACCCAGAGCAACGGTAACAGCTTTCTGGAGGATATGCGCGGCCTGCTCGTCTTCCACCCCGAAGTGACCGCCCCCAGCGGCGAGCAGGGCGTGTACACTATGGAGTTTCAGCAGTTCGACGACTACTCCTTCGAGATCATTCAGCAGACCTTTGATCTGCTCGGCCGAACGATGCCCTTCCTGCGGAACAATCTTGCTTACCTCCCCCTGTACCAGCGCGCCGTCGCCCGCTATAATGTGGACCGCGAACTGTACGATGCCAGCCGTATTCCCGTCCTCCTTGAAGGGGACCTCTACGAAGGCATCGACTACCTGCCCCTGAACCAGCGCGAAGGCTACGGCCGTCTGCGCCTCATGGCCCCCGGCGAACGGCCCGACGGGCGTGACATCGTAGTCTACGAAGTCATCCCCAACGACCTGCCCCGCGTGGGCGGCATCATCACCACCGTCGTGCAAACCCCGCTGAGCCACGTTAACCTGCGCGCCCTGCAAAACGACATCCCCAACGCTTTCATCCGTGACGTGCTGGACGACCCGGACTTCACCGCTTTGCTCGACCGCTTCGTGTACTACAAAGTGGAGGCCAACCGCTACACCATCCGCGAAGCCCTGCCCGCCGAAGTAGACGCCCACTACGAAGCCCTGCGCCCGGACGGAGAACAATCGCCCGTCAGGGACCTGACCGTAACCGCCATCACCCCGCTGGACGATATCGACTTCGCGGGCCACGCCGCCTTCGGAGCAAAAACCGGCAACGTCGCCGTGATGCGCGACTTCGGCTTCCCTACCCTTACCATCCCCGACGGCTTCGGTGTGCCTTTCTACTTCTACGACGAGTTTATGAAATTCAACGGATTTTACGACCGGGTGGAAGCATTGCTTGCCGATCCTGCTTTTCTTGCAGACTTCTCCGTTCAGGACGAAGCACTTGATGATCTCCGCGACGACATCGAAGACGGCGACATGCCCCAGTGGATGCTCGATGAGCTGGCGGTAATGCAGCAAAGTTTCCCCGCAGGCACCAACATCCGTTGCCGCTCCAGCACGAACAACGAAGACCTGCCCGGTTTCAGCGGCGCGGGTCTCTACGATTCCAAAACCCATCGGACAACCGAAGGCCACATCTCTAAAAGCATCAAAGAAGTCTTCGCCAGTATGTGGGCTTTCCGCGCTTTCGCCGAGCGGGAGTTTTACCGGGTGGATCACCTCAAGGCAGCGATGGGCGTACTCGTACACCCCAACTTCAAGGAGGAAGAAGCCAATGGCGTCGGCATCACCGCCGATCCCATCTACGGTACGGAAGGTAATTACTACCTCAACACCCAGGTTGGAGAAGACCTGGTTACCAATCCCGAAGGTTTCACCATCCCCGAAGAAATACTACTGGAAAAGAACGGTAGCGGAGCGTTGGGCTACGAGATCATCCGCCGTTCCAACCTGCTGCCCAACAATCGGCAGGTGATGACCGTCCCCTATCTGGACGAGTTGCGGGAGTACATGAAGGTGATTCACGAAGAGTTCGCCGTACTCTACGGGGCCGAAGGTAATGAGCGCTTCTCGATGGATATTGAATACAAGATCGACTCTACCGGCCAACTCGTCATCAAGCAGGCCCGCCCCTGGATTGGTTTCCTGGAAACCACTTCAACGAACGATCCTGGCCCGGAGCGGCTCGTAGTCAAGGTCTTTCCTAATCCTGCGGACAACGAAGTAAGCGCTGTGTTTTCCGAAGAGCTACCCGCCGGGCTATCGCTTGAGGTCTACGACGTACTTGGCCGGCGGGTGCTCAACCAGCCCATCCGCCAGCGTACCAAGATGGTACGGGCTGATGTTGCAGGCCTTGATCCGGGAATTTACTGGTTGGCCTTGAACGGGAGGTTCTTCAGGCGGGTGGTGGTACGGTAAAAACTTAGGGGTTGCCAAAAAAGAGCGGAGAGATGAGTGCCCCACCTCTCCGCTCATAGCGTTAAATTCAATAGCCTGAATTATGGGCTACTAATTTCCGTCACACCCCGGTTTAGCGTCGAGGTCAGATTCCAGACGGATATTGCTGAGGCCAATGTCTACGCCTTCACTAGCCGAGAGGGTTAAGGCGGAGGTGATCTTCTCCATATTAACCCCAAGGTTTTCAAAACAACTAAGGCTGACCCGGTATTCCTTCCAGTCTTGGCCAGAGATATTGATGGTGAGGTTTTTATCGCAGGCAGCTTCCGCCTCACACATTCCGAGCTGTATACTTACTTCATCCGCCGCGAAGGATTTTGCGGAGAACGTGAGTTCCATCGCCCCGTTAGATTCTCTGACCATATTGCTGGCAGCCCCGGAGGTGATGCGCATTTGGTCTCCGTCTGACTTCGTCCAGTTGATTCGCAGGGCATCTTCCTGCGCCTCATGGTCCGTTTTGCTGATGAGCAACCCACCGACGGAAGTAGGGTAACTGGCGATTTGCTTCACCAAATCTCCGGAGCTCAACCACAAGCCCCAGGGTTCTACCGGGGCACCTTTCTGGAAAAATTCTCCGGTAGAAACCACGTTGCTGTTTTCCAGGCCGGAAGTTTCTGAGAGTTGCGCGACTTCGGTACCGTTGCCGTAGGAGAAACCGTAGCCAAGCTTGAAGAGTGGCTCGGCCTCTTCGCTGACTACGGCTTGCGCTGGCCACGAAAACGAGAGGCGGCCGGTGAAGTCGTAGGTGGGGTCGGTTTGGAACAGCATATCCGCAATACCTCCTCCTTCGCTTCCGGGTAGCCACGCTGCGACAAAGGCATCGGATTGGTTTATTTCAGGATTGGTCCACATTGGCCGCCCGGACAGGAAGACGGACACTACCGGAATTCCTTTGCTTTTGAACCCGGCCAGCTTGCTGACGTCGAAGCCGTTGGGGGCAAAGTCCAGGTCTACCCGGTCCCCCTGGAACTCTGCGTAGGGGTCTTCTCCGTAGACAGCGATCACTACGTCAGCTTTTTCGGTCGCATCGCCTTCGGGGGAAAAAATAACCTTGCCGCCCTTCTGGGCGACAACTTTCTGAATACCCTCCAGGATAGATTCTCCGTTGGGGAACTCCTCGTTGGTGTGTCCCTTTCCCTGCCAGGAGAGGGTCCAGCCGCCACAGGCTTTGGAGATGCTGGCCGCTCCGTCGCCTACAACCATGATGGTTTTTGATCCGTCTAGCGGCAGGGTACGGTCGTTGTTCTTGAGCAGCACCAAAGATTCACGAACGGCCTGCCGCGCGATGTCTCTGTGTTTGGGCAGGTTGAGTAAGTTGGCATCACCAGCGTTCACCCGTGTACTCGGGGCCCCTTTTTCAAAGATGCCGGAAGCGATTTTCACCCTCAGGATTCGGCGTACTGCATCATCCAGCCGCTCCATCGGAATTGTTCCGCTCTTTACGTGCTTCAGGGTACTTTCGTAAAGCCCTTTCCAGCTGTCGGGGGCCATGTACATATCCAGGCCGGCGTTAAGTGCCTGCGGGCAGTCCGTGTTGGTACAGCCCGGAACCTGGCCGTGGCCATTCCAGTCTCCAACTACGAAGCCATTGAAGCCGAGGCGCCCTTTCAGCACGTCCGTCAACAGGTCTTTATCACCGTGAAGTTTTCGCCCCTGCCAGCTGGAGAAGGAAGCCATCACCGTTTGCACACCCGCCGGGATGGCGCTGTAATACCCGGCAGCGTGGACCTCTCTCAGTTCCTTTTCACTGATTAGTGCATCTCCCTGATCGACGCCTTTGTTTGTTGCGCCGTCCGCAAGAAAATGCTTCGCACTGGAGATGACGCGGCCATTCCCCATAAAACCAGGCTCTCCTACCCGGCCCTGCAGTCCGTAGACGATGCGGTCGGCGTAAGATTTGACGAGTTCACCGTTCTCGGAAAAGCCTTCATAGCTTCTACCCCAGCGTAAGTCTTGCGGTACGGCCAGGGTTGGCGCAAAGGTCCAATCGTGTCCGGAAACAGTAAGGTCGTGTGCAGTAACGGAAGCTATCGACTCAATCAGGTCAGGGTTATGCATAGCTCCAAGGCCGATGTTGTGCGGGAAAACAATTGACCCCAGCAGGTTGGCGTGGCCATGAACAGCGTCAATACCCCAGATACAGGGGATGGCCACTTCAACTCCTTCTTCGTCAATTGAGGCGTTGTAAAATTCGTCCGCTTTTGCCAGCCAGCTTTTAGCATCTGCGTAGGGCAGCGGGCCGGGGGCCGAATTGCCACCACTTAGTACGGAGCCCAGGCGGTACTGCTTTACTTCTTCGGGCGTGATGGAGCCGTTATCCGCCTGAATTACTTGCCCTACCTTTTGCTCCAGGGTGAGTTTTGGCAACAGTGTATCTATCCGTGCTTCTATTGCGGGATCTAAAGGCAACGGTTTTATGCTTGCCCATTCTTTGGGGTTGATCAAAGTTTCCGAACCTTCTGTGTTTGTTTCCTCTTTAGGGGTACAACTCACCGCTACAAGCAACAACGCGCAGGTTAAGAAAATGGGAGAAATGATGGTTTTGAATCTATTCATTTGATTGGTATAGTGAATTATTTTGTCTTAAATGGTGCCTGGCACAGTGTAAGGTGACCTTACTTTACTTCGGGAATCCTGTCAGGATAATCGGTGATGATACCGTCTACTCCCAGTACAAGCAGTTCTTTCATGCGCTTGGCGGTGTTAACCGTCCAGGGAATCACCAGCATATTCAAAGCCTGGGCTTCGGCGACTAGTTTGGCGTCGGTATGAATTTCGTAGGGGCTGTAAATGGGTGGTACAAAACCGATGGCGTCCATTTTAGTTTTCAGCCCTCCGGGGAACTCGTCCAGGTAGGCGAGTTGAATTTCCGGGCGTTTATCGTGGATAACTTTGAGGGTTGGGGGATCAAAACACTGCAAGGTAACCAGTTCGGGCATCCCCCAGGCGTCGAGGTCCGCCAGGACCAGATCTACAAAGGTGTTCCGGTCGGGGACGAATGCGGGCTCTAGTTTTTCCTCGTACTTCAATTCGATGTTGTAGCGGGGAGCCGGGCGGCTGTTCTGGACGCAAAAGCGGTCTACGGCCTCGAATACTTGAAGCAATGTCGGCTTAAATGCCGGGCGTTTGGCCTGGTCCGGGAAGCGCGGGTGCGGCAGTTTCCCGCAGTCGTAGTCCGCAATTTCCAGTGTGGTTAAGGAACGAAGGCTGATCCGATTTCCTTCTCCTTCTGCGAGGCGTTCGCCATCTTTCGTTTGGCATATTTCGGGGGAGAGCCAGGGTTCGTGGCTCACGATTACGCGGTCATCGGCGGAGATGACTACGTCTAGTTCCAGGGTTTTAACGGCGGGGTAATCCAGGGCACGCAGGAAGGCCGGGATGGTGTTTTCGGGCATCAGGCCGCGGCATCCCCGGTGGCCCTGGTAGTCTGTTTCTTTGGTCATGCTTGCTTCGTTTTCACTTTCTTCCGTCACCTTTTCGGGGGCGCGGCCGCAGGTGCAAAGGAGGGTTAAGAAGATGGGGATGAAGGAAAGTATAGCTCTGGCCATTGATGTTTTCTTGGTTGGTTTGGTTGAGGCCCGGTCCGCCCTTTTGCATATAAACATGTTTATATGCAAAAGACGTTAAAACAAGCAAGTACAAACCTAGTAAATAAACAATCAACTATGTCCTCAAATCTTTATCACCCTTCCCAAACAGCAATCCAGGAAGTATAGTTAAAGATAGCCTCTACCCGCAGTACATCCTCCCGTTCAATCCTCCAGCCCCGCTGCTTCAGGGCGGAGCGGTAAGCTTCCGGCCCGTGCTGCTGTGGATGTAAAGCATCACCCGGCAGTGCCTTAAAGATAGGCAACAGTAGCTTATGGCGGTGTACGTCAGACGTCATCAACATCCGCGTGCCGGGGCGGGCGTGCGCGGTGAGGGCATCAATAGCCGCATCCCAGTCGGAAACGTGGTTGATGGCGTTGAAGCAATAGATGGCTTCGAAACCGGTCTCTTGGGAGAAAGCTTCTTCTAGCGGCTGAGTGAGAAACTCAACGTTGGGGTAATCGGCTCTCCGGAAGATGGCCAGGTCGGCTTCGTAGCTGTCAAGTAAGGGGTCAAGAGCGGTCACCTGCTCAATTTCGCCAATATGAATGTAAACACCAGCGGGGCCACAACCGGCATCCAGCACTTTCCTTCCGGCTACCGGCTCCCAGCCAAGCTCGGCGAGGGTTCGCGCCCAGTAGGCTTTCTTGTCCTTTAAATAGCGCTCCGCAGGTTTTTCGCGCAGGTAACGCTTCCACCAGCGGCGCTCAAGATATTGGGCGAACCGCCAACGCAGCGTAGGTTTATTTTCTGTTTTTAGCATCGGCGCGAATATACAATCGATTCCATCTTAAAAACCTGCCATTATTGCAGTCACTTTATACGTTTTTCCTTAACTACCTCATTATCTTTGTAAAGGTCAATTTAACTGCTTATATTTATAAATTGACAGGTCAACTTTACACTTTACTTTAAGTCGAACATGAAGCAAACTTACCTTTTTGGTGTCAGCTTACTATTGGTACTTTTTACGTCTATCAATGTTTTTGCCACACCTTCCCCAAGCACTCTTGGGCTAGAAGTCCGTACCATCACCGGCACCGTTACTGATGCGGAGACCAATGAGCCGCTCATTGGTGTCAACATCCTCATAAAAGGCACCGCCAGTGGCGGTGTTACTGATTTTGACGGCAACTACGCTATCACCGCCGAGCCTGGAGAGGTTCTCATCTTCAGCTACCTGGGCTACCTAACTACCGAATATAAGGTACAAAACCAAGCCGTAATTAACGTAAGCCTGGAATCCGACGCTCAGGCGCTCGACGAAGTAGTTGTAGTCGGGTACGGAACCTCTAAGCGTTCCGACGTAACCGGCTCTCTCAGCAGTATCTCTTCTGAAGAGCTTCGGGAAGTTCCGGTGACGGGGCTGGATCAAGCCATCCTTGGCCGGGCTGCGGGCGTACAGGTAACCCAAAACTCTGGTGCTCCGGGTGGAGGGGTCTCCATCCGTGTTCGGGGCATCGGCTCTACTTTTACCGCCGAGCCGCTCTACGTAATTGACGGTATTCCGGTAGTGAACGACAACAGCTCTAGCCGGAGCCAGTACGATGGGGTCGAAGGAACCGTTCAGTCTTCCAACACGCTCAACACCATCAACCCCAACGATATTGAGTCCATTGAGATCCTTAAAGATGCCTCCGCAACGGCTATTTACGGTGCTCGCGGTGCCAACGGCGTCGTACTCATCACGACAAAACGAGGCAAAGCAGGGCGCAGTAAAGTCAGCCTGGAGACCTACGTCGGCACCCAAAGACTGGTACGCAAAGTAGACGTCCTTAACCTCCGGGAATACGCGGAGTACTACAACAGCAACCCCTTTGTTGAGATCGAAGAGTTTGAGGACGTAGACCTATTAGGAACGGGTACCGACTGGCAGGAGGAAATTTTCCGCCGGGCCTTCAACTACAACACACAGCTTACGCTCTCTGGTGGTAGTGAACGGACGCAGTTCGCCCTTTCGGGCGGTTTCAACCGCAATGAAGGCATCGTTGTCGGTTCGGCTTTCGAGCGCTTCAGTGGTCGCATCAATCTTGACCACCAGATCAACGACAAAGTACGCCTTGGCAACAGTGTAACCTTTGCCCGCACGAAAGAAGACATCACCCTGCAAGACAACACCCGTGGCGTTGTCTATACGGCCCTGCTCTTCGTTCCCGCCGCCCCCGTTCGCAATGCCGACGGTAGCTTCGCCGCTCCGCAAGATGAGATTGAGCTCAACTTCATCAATCCCGTTAGCCAGGCCCTGGAAACCTCAGACATCAACCGGAAGACCCGCCTGCTGGCCAACTTCTACTTCGAGGCCGACCTTATGCCCTGGCTCAAGTACCGAACCGAGTTTGGTACCGACCTGCTCTTCGCTGGTCAGACAACGTTCTTCCCGTCCTTCGAGCGCGGGCAAATCAGCCAGCGCTCCAGCCTCATCGTTAACAAAAACGAAAACCGCTTCTGGATCAATAAACACCTCCTCACGTTCAACAAAACCTTTTCCGAAAAGCACACCTTCAACCTCCTCACCGGCTTTGAAGCTCAAGAAGGTGGCTTTGAATTCCTTTTCGCCAGCCGTAACGATCTGCCCAACAATAGCAACATCGCCCTCAACCTGGGCGATGCCGGCCAGCAAAACAATGGTGGTGGCTCGGGAGATTTCGCACTCGTTTCTTACTTTGGCCGTGCCAACTACACCTACAGCGATCGTTACCAGCTCACCGCCACACTGCGGGCTGATGGTTCCAGCCGCTTCGGGCCCAACAACCGTTACGGCGTCTTCCCCTCCGCAGCCTTTGCCTGGCGGCTAAGCAATGAGAGCTTTCTGGAAAGCTGGGAAAAACTGGACAACCTTAAAGTCCGCTTTGGCTACGGCGCGGTGGGTAACCAGGAAATCGACCTCAACAGCTTTGCCGCCAACGTCGGTGGCGTAGCCGCCGTACAGGGAGATCAGGTCATCACCGCATTCGCTCCGGGTAATATCCCGAACCCGGACGTACAATGGGAAAGCTCCTACCAGCTTAACCTCGGCATCGATCTTGGCCTGTTCAACAACCGCGTCGAAATCATTGCAGACATTTACACCCGGCGCTCTGATGACAACCTCCTCCCGGCGCTCCTGCCCTCCACCGCCGGCGGGCTCGCCGCTCCGTTCATCAACATCGGTGAAATCACTAACGACGGGATCGAACTTACCCTGAATACCCAAAATACAACGGGAGCCTTCGATTGGAGCACATCCATCAACTACACCCGCTCTACCAACATCGTGACCAACCTGGGTTCCAACGGAAGCCTCGTAGCTACCGTAGAAGGCTTGCCCGTAACCCGTACGGAAGTAGGCCGGCCAATCGGTCAGTTTTACGGCTTTGTCGTTGATGGCATCTTTCAGACCCCAGCCGAAGTAACCGAATCCCCCTTCCAAACCATCGATACCAGGGCCGGAGACATCAAGTTCAGAGACCTGAACGACGACGGAATAATCAACGCCGACGATCAGGATTTCATCGGTAATCCGCTGCCAGATTTTACCGCCAACATATCCAACCGGTTCAGTTACAAAGGCTTTGATGCCAACTTCCTCATCCAGGGGGTGTTTGGCAACGAACTCCTCAACATTGTACGCCGGCGCACCGAGAGCTTTGAAGGCTTCGGTAACCAGTCTGCCGTCATTCTCGACCGCTACACCCCAGCTAACCCCAGCCAAACCATCCCAAGGGCGGCTCCCGGAGACCCGAACGGAAACACCCGTATTTCGGATAGATTTATCGAAGACGGTACTTTTGTTCGTTTAAAAAATGTATCATTGGGTTACCGGTTCCCAAAAGCGATAACCAAAAAGCTGAACATGAGCAACCTCCGGGTTTACGTTTCCGGCCAGAATCTTATAACTATTACCGAATATTCTGGTTTTGATCCAGAGGTTGGTTCCTTCAACCAGAACCCCCTCATCAACAATGTTGACAACGGACGCTACCCGACTTCGCGAGCGTTTACCTTCGGGCTAAATGCTGATTTTTAAACTTAAAGTGTGCAAAACATGAAACTGTCTTTTAACCTCCGTAACGGCCTATGCGTTGTTACCTTACTCTTTCTCCTTGCTTCCTGTAGTGATGAGTTTCTGGAGCGTGCTCCTGATGATCAGATCAATACCAACCAGTTCTACCGAACGGCGAGCGATCTGGAGTCTGCGACACTTGCCATATACACCGCTTTTCAGTCTCAGCAGTTCTTCGGCGAGAGCTGGCGGATTGACGAGACCCCCAGCGATGATTCCCGCCAGGAATTCGGAGCAGCTATCGATAACTTCAGCGTCACCGCCGGTGCTCCTGAAGTACTAAACTACTGGAGTGGTCGCTACCGGGCCATCACCCTGGCCAACGTCGTCTTAGAGCGGGCTCCCCTCTCCGAAGCCCCTCAGGAAGTTGTTGACCGGGTAATGGCCGAAGCAAGCTTCCTCAGGGCAATTTCCTACTACGACCTCGTACGTATTTTCGGTGGTGTGCCTTTAATTAGTGCGCCGCCGTCTCTTGACCAGGACCTTCTATTTCCTCGCTCTACTGTAGACGAGGTGTACGACTTCATCAAAGCCGACCTGAACTTCGCAGCGGCTACTTTGCCACTTGAGCGCGACTTCGGCCGGGCAACGAGCGGTGCGGCAAAGTCTTACCTGGCCAGTGTTCACCTCACGCTAAGAGAGTTTGAATCCACGCGCGATCTTGCCCGTGAGGTCATCAACTCCGGCGTATACGAGTTGGTTCCTGATTACGGTGACCTTTGGGTTCACCCTTCTTCGGACAACAATTCTGAGTCGGTCTTCGAGATCCAGTACGCTGGTTGTGAAAGCTGGGGAACGGGCAACCCCCGCCAGGCCTTTTTTGCGCCCTGGAACCAGGGCATCACTAAGAATACCGATGGCTGGGGCTCCCTCGTCCCAACCGACCCCGCCCAGGACAACCCCGGTACTACCGCCGCCGATGTTTGGGAAGAGAACGACGCGCGCCGCTACTGGTCGATGATGGAACCGGGCAACTTCTACCCTACCCTAAACCCTGGCGACGGTGGCTACACCTACCCCAACGACGGGGCTGGCGGCGCAACCCGCAACATCAAAAAGTACGTAATTGGTGGTGGAAGCAACGTATGCTTCATGAGCACACCGATCAACGGCAGCATGATGCGCTACTCCGAAGTGATCCTCATGTATGCAGAGGCTGTAAACGAACTAAGCGGAGGCCTTTCGCTTAATCAGGAAGTTCTGGACCTCGTCAACAGTATCCGTATCCGTGCCGAAGTGGAGCCCCTTGAGTTCCTGGACCGCGAGAAAATTGAACTGGAACGCCGCCGGGAGTTCATGTTCGAATCCAAGCGTTGGTTCGATATTCTGCGCAAGGGCAACGCCCAGGCCGTAGAACTCATGCGCCTCAGCGGCCGTACGCTGGACGAGACAAAACTGATCTTCCCCATTCCGGCCAGCGAGCTGGAAATTAACCCCAATCTGGAGCAAAACCCAGGCTATTAATTCTTTGGTATTCGCCGTGCGAGTATCAGGGGGCGCGCACGCAGGTGCAGGGCGGGGTTAAGGGGTTCGTCGTTTAGTCTTAGGCGAAGACCCCCTGCCCCTCAAAACCCCTCACTGCACCTGCGGCCGCGCCCAAACTACTTATCAGACAGTTATTTCAATGATGAAACCGTATATGACAAATTCAGTCTTTCCACTATTTCTGCTCCTGCTGGCCGTTTGCCTCTCAAGTGGTTGCGACGAAGTGGACCCTCCGGAGCTCATCTCTATTGAGCCGGAAATGGCTTCACCCGAGACCCTGGTGGTAATGAAGGGCAACAACCTCGCTGAGATTCGTGAGCTGTTGTTCAACGGTGAAACTGTTCCCTTTAACACTGCTTACAATTCTGACGTAGCCCTTTTGTTTCGCGTTCCAGCGAACACTACGCTCGGAGAAAAAGTCCTTACCGTTCGTACCGACGGGGGGAGTTTCGATACCCGCTTTATTGTCACCGAAGACCCGCCCGTGGTACCGCGTTTTTTCCCCCGCATCGCTAACGCAGGGGACCTAATCACCCTGATCGGTGAAAACTTCTTTGAACCACTGGAAGTAACCTTTAAAACCGGTGAATTCGTCAATAATATGTGGTCAGACAGCCTGGTTGCCGACATCGTTTTTGCCGCCGAAGACAGCCTGGTCGTTCGCGTACCCGAAGGCAGCTCAACCGGTTTGATTCGGATAGTAGCCAACGGTGGCACCACCCAGACCAACGTTACCTTCCAGACCTTTGAGCGTAAATTGGTGACCGATTTCGACGGTAACGGCCTGGTAGCCAACGATGCATACACTTTTGAAGGTTTTACCGACCAGCAGGCTGGCGCGCCTTTAATCCGCAGTAGCCTGCCCGCACCAATCGACGGAAACTTTATGCAAGTTAGCGGGACTGACGACCTGGGAACCATCTGGCTCGGTGGTCCCAAAACCCCCGGTGGAAACTCGGTAGAGACCTTCCAAATCACTACCGACCTTGCCTCCACCTTTCTGGAGATGGACGTGAACAGCAACGGCCGAACCGGAACCTGGTTACTCCTGGTGCTACGGGAGCAAGACGGCAGCACTTCTGACTTTACGGCTCGGGTCCAGCTCAATGATCCGGGGTGGAACAAAATCAGCCTTCCTCTGGTCCGGTTCACGGACGCGTCCGGCCTGGTTGTAGACCCCCAAAAGGTGAATCAAATCAAATTCCACATTGAAGACCGGGATGGGACCGGTCAAAGAATCGAAGCAAACATCGACAACGTCGAGTTTGCGGAGCGCATTTAAATCTGGCTGCCCGCGCTACGGCCATCTACTTACCTTCTGTTTTTCGGGGATTACAACTTATTGCTATTTTCGAAAAGCTTTCACTTAACGCTTTAATTAAAAATCAACTAGTCATGCGAAATTTTTTACTCATCTGTTTAATGGCGGTCTTCTCCGGATCACTGCTGGCACAACCTTTTTTCGTCGATGAGTTCGACGATGGCACGGTAGTGCCTGACACTGACAAATTTGACATTACCGAGGTCAACGGCGAGATGGTCGTTATGGGCAACGGCACCAACGGCGACTGGGACGGTGTTTGGTTCCAGCTGCCTCAAACCGTAGATGTTTCGGCTAGCCCGAAGCTTTACGTACGGGCGAAGTCTTCCATCCTTGGCACTACCCTGCGTATGGACCTGGCGGGGCCTGATGGAACCTTTACCAATATCACCCCCATCACCCAGACGCTAACGGACAACTACCGGGTGCTGGAGTATGACTTCTCCACTGTTGACAACGGAGACTTTGACTTCACGCAGGTTCAGGCTATTTTCTTCTTCGTCAACCCTGGCGCAGGTGCTTTTACCGGCCAGGTATCGATGGATTACTTCGCCCTCGGCGAAGATATCGAAGGCCCGATCACTTCTGACATCTACCAGGACCAAATGGACACGGACTCCTCCCTGACCAATTTCTCGAATGAAGTGGTTGGCTTTACGCGGGAGCGTAGTGCGGACGGTTCGGACCCCAGCTTTGTGACCTTCGTTGGTGACGGAACCGCCGGCCCCTGGACGCCCCACGTTTACGCCCTACGCCCTGCCCCTGAGTTCATCCAGACTTCAATAGACATGACCGATAACCCTAAGATGTTCGTGAAGATGCGCAGCTCCGTTCCCGGTACGGCCATCCGGATTGACGTTCAGGATACCGACGGTATTGCCTCCATCGGCAACGCCATCACCCGTATTCTTACCGACGAGTTTGTTGTGTATGAGTTTGACTACACCGATGCCTTCCATTCCTTCCCGACCGAATCTTGCCCTACGGCAGACGTGGAGCCGTGTGATGTGAACCTGGAAGCAATCGGGGAACTTCTGATGTTTGTAAACGGTGGTACCGGTATGTTCTCCGGAACGATTGACTTCGACTGGATTAGCTTCGGCACGAACCTGGACGGTGCTGGCCCCGAGGCTGCGCTGGTCTACCAGGATCACTTTGACAACGAACGGCTTGATTTTACCGGCAGCGCCGAAGGTGTTGCAATTTCTGAATCCGGCTCCAGCCTCTTCCTTGATGGTGATGGTACTTCGGGTGCTTTCAGCCCTGCTACTTACGACTTCACCGAGCCAACCGACGAAGCCGATACTGCCCGTGTACAGCGCCTGGTGGACTTTACCCCAGACGGAGGCCAGGGCAAGCTTTTCATCCGTGCCCGTACGGTAGGCGATGCGCAACCCGTGCGGATCGACATTATTGACTCCATGGGCCTTTCTACCAACATTCTTGGTCTTACCAAGCGTTTCACCAACGAGTGGAGTGTTTACACCTACGATTTCACGGGCAACACAGGAGATGCAGGTTTCGGTGGTGCTGAAGGCTGTTCGGTAGAGGAGCCCTGCCGACTGGACATGACCGCCATCCAAGGTATTTTCATCTACCCCCGCCCGGGTGAAGGAATGTTTACCGGCCAGATCGAAATCGACTGGGTCAGCGTTGGCCAGCCGCTCGAAGAAGTGATGGAAACAGCCGTTGGTGTACTCAACTACAGCGATACCTTGGTTGGTTCTGCTGAGTTCTTTACGGGTACACCGGCTGGAATTACTTACGCTGTTTCTGAGGATGGGTTCCTGAACATCAGGGGTGACGGTACGTCTTCTCCTTTCCAGACCATCAACTATACGCTACGCGATGCGGACGGTAATGCGGGCAAGGCTGATGCCGCTGGCTCCGGTGACAAGCTGTACGTTCGTGCACGTATTCTTGAGAGTGAGTCTGCCGTACTCCGCATTGACCTGATTGATGAGGAGAACTTCCATACGACCAACCCGAGTATTGCCCAAACCATCACGGGAGCAGATTACGCGACTTACGAGTACGACTACCCCGAATACACGGACGGTGGTTTTAGTGGTACGGCTTGTAATACCGGCCCCTGCCCGGTTGATGCGCAGCGCATCACGGCAATGAACTTTTACCCAGCCCCCAACTCCGGTATGTTCTCCGGTGAGTTGAGCATCAACTGGGTGAGCTTTGGCCAGGAGATTAGTGTAAACGTTGCTGACTTTACGCAGCTTGATCGCCTCCGTGCCTTCCCGAACCCTACTTCGGATGAGCTTGGTGTTGAATTCGACCTGCCTGCCGCCAGCCAGGTGAGCCTCTACCTCTACGACGGTCTTGGCCGCCGGGTGATGGTACGCGACCTTGGCCAGACCAACGCTGGTAATAACTTTAACCGGATGGACGTAAGCACTCTTCCTACTGGTACTTACCACCTCCAGGTGGTTGTTAACGGTGCTCCTGCCCGGGCACTGACGGTACTTAAGCAGTAAGCTTAGTCTCCTTTTCAGAGCCGTTAATCTGCGCGCCCTCCGGACAGTTGTTTTCGGAGGGCGCGTTTTATTTTAGCGGTGTACCAATGTTTTTACCCCTCATGGCACCTGCGGCCGCGCCCATACCTGCCGCATGATTATCTTTGGCCAAACACAACCGCCCAGCTTATGCGAATAATCGGCCGAATACCTCATCCCGTACTCCAAATCACTGTTTTTGCTAACGACGGCCGCTTTCCGGTACAGTTTGAGCGAGATGGGTTAAGTCAGATTTATCGCTTTCGGCAGAGTGAGCAATTAAAAAGCCTTGCTGACGTCCAGAAACTTGTAAATGAAGACCTAATAAAGTCTGTTCTAGATCAGTTTTCGGTGATGCGGGCCGCACATTCCCGGGCCTTGAATACTTTTGCACCGCCAGAAGCGCTTACTGAGACAGACGGCTTGCCCGATATTATCTGAGTTCTTAACCACCCTCTCCTCCTCCACCACACACACACATGAAAATTACCGCCGCTAAACTAGCGGAAATGATCGGCGCAACCGTTGAGGGCAACCCCGACGTGGTCATTTCCTCCCCAGCAAAAATTGAAGAGGCCGGCCCCGGCTCCATTACTTTTCTGGCGAACCCCGCTTACGAGCACCATTTGTACAGCACCAAAGCCTCCGCCGTATTGGTAAGCCTTGACTTTGCTCCGCGCGAAGCCATCAGCCCGACCCTCTTGCGCGTTGCGGACGTGTACGGCACGGTCAGTAACCTGCTGACTGTTTACCAACAAGACGAGGCCACCCAAACGAAAAGAGCTGTTTCCGCACACGCCGCCGTAGCCCCGGATGCCCGGCTCGGAGCAGACGTTCGTATTGGCAAGTTTTCGGTGGTCGAAGCAGGTGCCTCCATTGGCAACGGAACAGTGATTCTGGACCAGGTCTACGTTGGCCCCAACGTCAGTATTGGAAAAAACTGTGTCGTTTACCCCGGCGTTCGCATCCTCCGGGACTGTGTGGTGGGAGACGACTGTATTCTGCACGCCAACGTAGTGGTTGGCGGAGATGGCTTCGGCTTCGCCCCCGACCCCGAATCCGGGCGCTACAGTAAAGTACCTCAGATCGGTAACGTGGTGATTCATGACCGGGTCGAGATCGGGGCCTCCACCACCATTGACCGGGCAACGATGGGCTCTACCGTTATCAGATCAGGGGTTAAGCTCGATAACCTCATCCAGGTTGCCCACAACGTAGAGATTGGGGAAAATACCGTAATTGCCGCGCTGGCGGGTATCGCGGGTTCCGCCAAAATTGGTGATAATTGCCGCATCGGAGGCCAGGTGGGCATTGGTGGCCACTGCAAACTGGCCGACGGGACGCAGGTGCAAGCACAAGCAGGGGTAATCAATAATATCACCAAAGAAGGTGCTAAACTGGGAGGTTCTCCTCACATGCACTACCCGGACTACCTGCGCAGCTATGCTGTTTTCAAACACCTCCCTACCGTAGTAGCCAAGTTGAAGAAAGAAATAGCGGAGTTGCGGAGTCAAGTAGTCAAGTAGCTCGGTGGTTCGGTGGTTTTGTGCTACACCATCAAGCGCTACACCAAATCACTGCAAAATCATCTTACCCTTTTTGCATTCAACCGCCGTACACGATCTGCGTAGGCGGCCAAAAGCGGCAACAACTCTCCGACGGTCTGACTTTCCGACTATTTGACTATTTAACTTACCTTTGCACCCGATTTAGCCTCCACCCCATTCAATACAGCCAATTTTCAAAATGACCAATCAACGCACCATCGCCAGCCCCTTCTCACTGAACGGAGTGGGCCTGCACAGCGGCGCAGAAGTGCAGCTAAACTTCAAGCCCGCCCCTGAAGGCCACGGTGTCAAATTTCAACGTATTGATCTTGAGGGGCAGCCTGTGATCAATGCGGACGTGAACCGGGTTATCAATACAGACCGTTCTACGACGATTGGCACTGGCGAAGTTACCGTCTCCACCGTTGAGCACCTGCTCTCGGCGGTCTCCGGTTTGCAGATTGACAACCTGCTGGTGGAGATCAACGGGCCGGAAATTCCGATTTTGGACGGTAGCGCGAGCCCTTTTGTTGCGCCACTATTAAAGGCAGGCATTACGGATCAGGACGCGAACCGGCAGTACTTCATTGTTGAGGAACCCATTACCTACCGCGATGAAGAGACGGGCTCCGAACTCGTAGCCCTGCCTTACGACGGCTTCGAGGTCGTAAGCATGATCGACTTTGACAGCCCGGTACTCGGCCAGCAGTACGCCACCCTGCGTGGATACGAAGACTACGCGGAAGAAATTGCGCCCTGCCGAACGTTCGTCTTCCTCCACGAGCTGGAGTTGCTCTTTGAGCACGACCTCATTAAGGGTGGAGACCTCACCAACGCCATCGTGATTGCCGACCGTGTTGTACCCCAGGAACGCCTGGACAAGCTCGCCAAACGCATGGGTAAAGAAACCGTTGAGGTAACCCAAGCGGGCATTCTCAACACCCTGGACCTCAAGTTTCACAACGAGCCCGCACGCCACAAGCTACTTGATGTGATGGGCGACATCAGTTTACTCGGTGTTCCAATTCGTGGTCGCATCCTGGCTACCAAGCCGGGGCATGGCAGTAACGTTGCTTTCACCAAGCTGTTGAAAAAAGCCTACCTGGAGCAGCGCCGCCTGAAGGGCCGCCCACGCTACAACCCGAACGATACGCCGGTTTTCACGACCGAGCAGATCCAGGAGATCATGCCCCACCGTTACCCGATGCTTTTGATTGATAAGATCATCGAGATGGGCGAGGGTTACATCGTTGGGCTTAAGAACCTGACGATCAATGAAGGCTTCTTTCAGGGGCACTTCCCCGGCAACTACGTGATGCCCGGTGTACTACAAATGGAAGCGATGGCCCAGACCGGAGGCTTGTTGGTACTTACCATGCAGGACGACCCGATTGGCTGGGATACTTACTTCCTGAAAATCGACAATGCCAAGTTTAAAAACTTCGTTGTCCCTGGTGATACCGTAATCTTTAAGATGGAGCTCGTTGCTCCTATTCGTCGGGGTCTTTGCCAAATGCGGGGTACCGCTTACGTTGGCAACAAAATTGTTTCTGAAGCTGACCTTGTAGCCCAAATTGTAAAGCGCCCCTAATATGTCTATGCATTCCTTAAGTGTTGTTCATCCGAACGCAAAAATTGCTCCGGGCGTAACGGTCGGTCCTTTTACCACGATTGAAGACGACGTTGAAATCGGCGAAGGCACTTCCATTGCCTCCAACGTTACGATCTACGCGGGTTCCCGGATAGGGAAAAACGTTGAGGTCTTCCCCGGTGCCGTCATCGGCGGTAAGCCGCAGGACCTCAAGTTCGCCGGTGAATACACCACCACCCACGTTGGAGACAATACTACGGTACGGGAGTACGTAACCATTAACCGGGGCACCATTGCTGCGGGCAAAACGATTGTAGGTAAGAATTGCCTGCTCATGGCCTACGTCCACGTTGCCCATGATTGTATTCTTGGCAATAATATCATTCTGGCCAATAACGTAAACCTGGCGGGGCACGTTGAGTTGGAAGACTTTGTGATCATCGAAGGCCAGGTCGGCGTGCAGCAGTTTGTCCGCATTGGCAAGCACAGTTTCGTTGCGGGCGGGAGTTTGGTGCGCAAAAGCGTACCTCCCTACATCCGTGCTGCGCGGGAACCCCTGAGCTATATTGGCGTAAACCGAATCGGACTGCAACGCCGTGGTTTTGCGATTGAGCGGATCAACAACATCCACGAGATTTACCGCATCCTTTTCGTTAAAGGGCTGAACCTGACCAACGCGATTACAGAAATTGAGACCACCGTCCCGGTTTGTGACGAGCGGGACGACGTAGTGAAGTTTATCGCCGAGACGGAGCGCACGGGAATCATCCGCAGCTTTCAGGGCCTGAACGATTAAGACGTATGCACCCCGTTTCCATCACACTCGATAAAGTAGGTAAACGATTCGGGCGGCACTGGATTATCCAGGACTTCTCCGATACTTTTACCGGCGGAGAACAGATCGGAATTAAAGGGCGTAATGGCTCGGGCAAGTCGACCCTGCTGCGCATCCTTTGTGGGCAGCTGACCCCATCGCGGGGGAATGCCCGCCTTTTAGTGGACGGTAGAGAAGTCTCCTCCGCCGAGCGCTACCGCCATGTGAGCTGGACCGGGCCCTACCTGGAGATCATGGAGGAGCTCACCATTCTTGAGTTTTTGCAGTTCCACTTCAAGCTAAAGCCCCTTGCGGTAGGTTTGAAAATAGCGGATATACCGCCCCGCCTGGAACTAGACCATGTTCGTAACCGAAAGCTTACCGATTGCTCCTCCGGTATGCGGCAGCGTGTTCTGCTGGGCAGCGCACTTTATGCTGCTACCGAAGTGCTGCTGCTGGATGAGCCTACCGTCACGCTAGACGCGCAGGCCGCTGAATGGTTTTACCACGAACTCAACACCTTTCAGAAAGACCGCCTGGTCTTCGTTGCCAGCAATGACCCCCAGGATTTAAGCAATTGCACCCGGCTTATTGAACTGTAAACGCAAGCCACCTAATCTCGTTATCTTTACGCAATAACCAAGAGTGCCCTGAAGCTACCCCATGTTGTTCCCCTACGTAGATAAAAATGATCCTTTTGTACTTAGCCCGGAAAGTCTGGACTGGTACCTCAGCAGAGGTTGGTACCGTATGGGAGGTCACATCTTCACTACCCACTTTCTTTTTTTTCTGGACCAGCCATTCTCGGCCGTCTGGATTCGGCAGCATTTACCGACGCATAAGTTTTCTAAGAGCCAGCGAAAACTGATGCGTAAAAACGCTAAGCTATTCGACATTGCCAGCGGCCCCCGCGTGATCGATGAAGAACGGGAAGAACTGTACACGCGTTATTCTGCTAACTTCGACGGCCGCCTCTCCCCTACCATTGCCGACAGCCTGGAAGATTACACCAACCACACCGGCATCTTTAATACCTGGGAGACTACCATTCGGGACAAGGTAAGTGGCAAACTTGTTGGCGTTAGCTACTTTGATTTAGGTGATAATTCAGCTGCGAGCATTTTAGGTATCTACGATCCGCTCCTCAGTACTTTCAGCCTTGGTTACTACACCATGTTGCTGGAGATGGACTTTTGCCGGGAGCGCGGCCTTGAGTTTTACTACCCTGGCTACGTTGTGCCCGGTTACAAACGATTCGACTATAAACTGCGCCTCGGTGGTAACAGTTACTTCGACTTGCGGTCAAAAAGCTGGCTCCCCTACAACCGTGAGGAAATTGACCTGAGCGGCCCGGTTGAATCCCAGCGCCGTAACCTGAGTGCGCTGGCTGCGAAAATACATCCTGATTCCCCGCCGGGAACTGGTTTGTACATCTACCCGCTCTTCGAGGCGAAGCTTTACGACCCGAATACGGACAACTACCTGGCCTACCCCTACTTCGTCCCCCTTGGGCGAGATTCCGACAATACCCTGGTACTGGTGACCTATGACCCCGCCGAAGAGGTCTTTTTGGTTTTGCACTGTTCGCTTGTCCCGAACGCGATGCTGACCTTCAAGCTCTCTCACCTCGGCGGCTCGGAAAACGCCAATTACTTTACGGACCTGCTTCAGGTAGAAAAATTGCTCCTGCAGGGGAAATCTATTACGGCAATTCTCGGCATCCTAGAACAAGCAACCCAGACAAACGATTCTTAAACCAACAACTTTAAATTCTTACCGAATGCGTTTTACCGTTCCCTTTTTTGCGCTATTGTTAGTCCTCTTTTCCGCGTGTGGTGGTGGAGAAACAGCCTCCACTGAAGAGGCGAATTCCGTCACTGAGGAAGCTACCTCTACGGCCTACCTCGCTGCTGAAAGCGCCCTGAAAGATGGGAAAGGTGCCGGTGAAGTGAGTAAGCTTCTGATGGACAACTTCAATGCCGTGAGCGACCCCAATACCGGCGCACTAAACCTGGCCGAGAGCCGAGAATTTACCCGGCTTGCCCGTAAGCTGGCTGAGAAATATCCTGGAGATACAACCGTGGCCCTCCCGTTTTACCGCTCCGCTGAGGTAGTTCGGGCAATGAACGACCCTAAACGTGCTGCTGCGATTTACAAGGACGTCGCCAGCCGCTTCCCCAACTTCAGCAAGGCGGCCGAAGCTATGTTTATGCTCGCCTTCACGTACGACGAAGACCTGAAGGATTACGATTCCGCCAAAGCCACTTACACTGAATTTCTTGAGAAATACCCCACCCACTCCTTCGCCGACGACACCGAGATGCTGCTCAAGAACCTCGGCAAATCCGACGAAGAAATACTCAGAGAGTTGGAAGAGAAGGTCAAGGAGCAGTAAGCCAACTTTCTTTGCCTTTCAACTTCTTTTGCACCTGCGTGCGCGCCATAAAAAAAGCCTTTAGCATAAAACACTTAGCCATCAGTAGATCTGAAAGCTAAGGGCTTTGAGCTAAAGGCTTTGAGCTAAAGGCTTTTTCGTTTTGGGCGACGGCGCGCAGGTGCAAAGACCGGTAAAAGCAACGGATGAGCAATCACCAAATCCCGTACCGACCAAACCTACTTGACTGGCGGCATATCCGGCATCTTACACTCTTCGTTCGGGTTTTTACCACACACATCACAGTTACCGATCTTATTGGTCAGCATCGGATTATTGCTGGCACAGGTGCCACGGAATTCGTTCCCCGTCACCAAATGGCGGATATTGATAAGTACAAAAGCTGCACCGAAAACAGCAAAAATAACGAGAAAGAGATACAGGAATTGAGACATTTGGTATTGTTTTGAGAACACAAAGATAACGGTTTTCTATACAGCAATGTTCTGTATGTGTGTATAACGAGCTCTGTATTCTACGATCTATTTGTTCCATGTGCAAAGGAAAGCCCCATCAGAACAAGTTCCAACGGGGCTTTACCAGTAGTGGGTAGTCTAAAACTATATCTAGAGTACGCGTACCTCGATGGCCGCAGGGCCCTTCTTGGTATCTTCGACTTCAAAGCTCACTTTGTCGCCTTCCTGGATGTCGTCGATAAGTCCACTAACGTGTACGAACACGTCTTTGCTACCGTCTTCCGGGGCGATAAATCCGAAACCCTTCGTATCGTTGAAGAATTTAACTGTTCCTTCAATCATTGTCTTGCGATTTTTAAGGAGATGAAATAATAGTCAAAGGTAGGTCCAATAAGTTCCCCCAACAGATTTATTTCGCTTACAAACAAAGAAATCTTGCTTTTTTCCGTTAAATGGCGGTTTCAGGCTGCTTAATTCTTTTATATTTTGAAGTGGAAAGTCCCTAAAAAGTACCGACCAAGGCCGTCACTCGTGGTTTCTCTGGTCACAAAACTGTTGACGGAGCGGTTGATGATCGTGTTCTGGTTGAAGATATCGGAGGCTGAAATCCGGAAAAAGTGGCGCTTCTTACGGAACGGGCGGAGTTCGAGGCTAAGCCGTAGGTCGGGAATAGTCTGTTGGGCCGAAAACTCAGATGCAGCGAAGATGCTGTACAGGAAACGGCTCTCAAAGCGCCATTTTGGGCTTACTTCGAGTTCAAACTGGGCCAGAAAGTTGTGGGTCAGTTGGCTCACGTCTGCATTACGGCCGTTGTTCTCTCCTTCAAAGCGGTTAACGAAGTTGTTCAGGTCGTAGCCTACTTTCAGGTAGCTGTCTTCGTTAAGTTCCGTTGTGAGGTTAGCCCCTACGGTGGTGCTGATCGAAGTATTCAACTGCTCCACCTCGTCAACAAAGCCGATGCCCCGGCTACCGTTGATGCGGCCCTCTACGCGCAACTCACCGTTGATCGCGTTGATGCCGAGCGTAGCACCGGTAAAGGCACTACCCTGCCATGCGTGGCCCACGTTAACGGGTTTGAAGATTTGCTGCCCGTCGGTAAAGGTGACCGAGTTTCCAAAAGCATCATCCGTGTAGGTAACATTGAAGTTCAGGTTAGCACTGATGGCCCGAAACTGATCGTTGAACCACAGGTAGGTATTGAAGCGTGTGTTCATAGCGGGCTGCAAATCTGCATTACCGACCGAAGAGCGGCCGTTTGCGGAGGGCTCTACGATGGTTTGTAACTGGCTGATGCTGGGTGCACGCGAACTGGTAGATATGTTTGTACTTAAGAAACCTTTCTTGGTACGCATCCGCAGGCGCACGAAAGGGAGCAGGAAATTATAGTTGTCAGTACGGTCTTCGTTTTCGGTTAACGTCAGGGTATTGGCCTCATAAGCAGTACCGAAAGAGAGGTTACCTCCCTTCCCTACATTACGGATAAAAGAGACATTTCCTTCCAGAGTAGACCAATCCCGGTTTAACAGGTTTGGCGTAACTTCTTCCTGAAAGATGAAGCGGTAATCTCCTTCGTCGCGGTCTAAAGCGTAGCCAGCCCCCAGGCGCATACGCCACTTCATCCCGAGGGGTTCAGTATAGTTCACATCACCCTGTAAATTGGTGGTGTTGGTGCGGCGGTTTTGCAATTGTGTACCGTTTATCAGGGCGCCGGTGAATTCTGATGGCGAAGCCTCGTTCAATCCTTCGGTCAGCAGGTCGAGGTCCGTCTTGTTTTCTACGTAGGAAGCCTCGGCACTGAGTTCAAAGGTTCTGCGCGGAGCACCGCCGCCGCCGCCAAAACCACGCCGCCGGCCGCCGCTCTCCCCACGGTTGTACCGCAAAGATATTTCTCCGCCCGGCCGTTCGTTATTGTCCAACTGCCGAACGGTGTAATCATCCACGAGTTCCCCCGCATTTCTTACGGAGGTCAGTGCCTGGGTTTCGTTGTCTCCTCCTACGAGGTAACCGGAACCTTTGATCCGCACCCGGGAAGTGGAGTCTACGCGTTGCCGGTACTCAAAGCCAACCCTGTGGCTGAACTGGCCCGTTGCGTTGCCCTCCATGGTTTCCACTACGCGCTTATCGTTTGCCCGGTTGAAAGCCTCCAGGGTAGTTGACTGCTGGATCTGGTTACGATCAAACAGCGCATAGTCTGCCGTAAGCTGGCCATTTTTGCCCACACTCTGCCCGAAGTTGATGCCACTGGCGATGCTTCGGTTCTGACCGGTAGCGCTACCGTTATCAAAAGGAAGGTTCCCCTCGGGGCCATTCCAACTGAAACCACGCCCCCGACCGGAGCTGCCGTTGAAGCCGGAGATTTCGTCTCCCGAGAAACCGACTTTATTTACGTTATTTACCGTTCCCAGTAGTCCGATCTGGGTGGCATCGCTGATTCGGAAGACTTTGCCACCGGCCTGGTACCTGTCGCTGGTACCGTACCCTGCGTATACCTCGCCGAATATCTTGGCTTTGAACTCATCCTTCATTTCCAGGTTAACGGTCATGTTTTCGTTGCCGTCGTCTACACCGCTGATTTCCTCGGCGTCCGTTTTCTGATCAAAAACCTCTACGTTGGTGATTGCCTTTGCGTCAAGGTTTTGCGTCAGGAGGGTTGAGTTTCCGGCAAAGAAGGGCTTACCGTTGATCATCACTTCGTTGATGGGCCTGCCCCGCCAGGTGATCTGCCCTGCGGCATCGACGCTCATGCCCGGTAAACGGCGGATGAGGTCTTCCACCACGGCGTTTTCGCCAACGGCAAAGGCATCCGCGTCGTAGAGCATCGTATCGCCCTTCATGCGGATCGGGATACGGTCTGCCGTAACCTCCACGCCGTTGATGAAGAAGCCCGCCGGATACATCTTCAGGTCGCCAAGGCCTAAGTACTGATCGTCAGTAGAGATTTTGAGGGTTTGGTCGGGGCGTTCGTAGCCCAGAAAGGTTACCCGCAGCAGGTAGTCTCCGGCGGCGACGTTTTCCATCCGGAAGACACCATTATTGTCAGTAGTACCAAAACTGGTGAGTAAACTATCGGAAGAACGCAGCAAAACGGCGTTGGCTCCGGGTAGTGTGGTGCCGGTAGAGTCCATGACCGTAGCGACAATCTCTGCCTGGGCGGAAAGTGCTCCGGTGGTGAGCAGGCAGAGAAGGAAAATGTATAGATGTTTCATTTGTAGTAAGTGTAATTGGTAAAGACTAGTGGTTGGGAGGGGGGGGGGTAGGAACTAGAAATTAGAAACTAGGGAACTAGAAATTAGGGAACTAGAAACTAGGAGCTAGTTCCTAGTTCCCTAGTTTCTAATTTCTAGTTTCTAGTTTCTAACTTCTACCCTCTCCTCCGGTCCCAGCTGCGGCGGCGGCGCTCCATCATTTCGGTGGCGCGCTGCATTTGCTTGTCGAATTCTTTGCGGGTGATGATTTTCTCATCGGCGGGCTTAACAATTTCTACCGCAGCGTTGGGCTGCATGGTGGTCATTTTATATTCGGTTGAGCGGCCATCTTTTTGGACTTTCAGGTACACAATGGCTCCGGGAAGACCGCCGTAGCCACGTGGCCCGATGGAGAGCGGAATACTTGGCGTGAAGTAAGCGGTAAGCGTGTCTCCTTCGATGGAGACTGCGGTGGCAAGTTGTGTGGGTAAAGGGATTTCCTTCATCCCTACTTTCATGTTCGCGATGTTCCATTTCGGTGCTACCCATTTGTCTTCCATGATGAAGGCCTGGTCCATTACCCGCCGCCGGTCGGTCACCATGCTGTCGGCGATGCTGGTGTAAAAGACGTCTGGGTTTTCTCCCATCCGGGCAAACCATCCTCCCTGGGCAGCTTTGTCTTTGTCCACTACTTGGGTGTAGCTGAAGGCATCGGTGGTGAACTGGAGGCGTCCGGTTCGGTCGAAATCGCCGGCAGCCATTCGCTTGGCCATTTCTTCCTTTCGTTCCTTGTCCATCCAGTCGCCAAAGTCGAAGGTGAAGCTTTCGTTGTAGTCGATGGTACCGCTGGTAATCTGGGCGGAGAGGCTTCCGAAAAAGGCCATAAAGGCAAAAGCAAGTAGTAAACGTAGTTGAAATCGCATAGCTGGTTGAGGTTATTTATTGCTTATTACCGCGAAGTACGACATTTGTTGTACTTACACACAGGTTTTAACTATCACGTTAGACGGATACTGTCATTCTTTCGACTAAAGCCGGGGTTTGAAGGTTTAATCCGTCCTTTCACTTTTTTGGTTCAGTGCCGGTATTTGGCGCGGCCGCAGGTGCAGTGTTGGTTAAAATTATTGTGCTCTAACGGTGAATACTACAAATGTAGGCTTAAACCTAGGCTCAAACCTCACCTCGTTCAGTTAGCCCCGCCCAATGATGGTTAATTAAGGTTAAGCTACTTGTGCAACGCCCCCAACGATCCGTTCTTTGTAGCAATGAAACACTTACTCTGCACCTTTGCTTTCATCATGCTGCTGATGTCCTGCTTGTTGGGGACGTGGTGGTACCAGTCTTACGAGCACGATAAACTGGCGCTCCGCAAACAAGTGGAACGTGATCTGGAGGACCTGCTGGTCAACAACGTATTCCGCAAAGCGGTACCTTACTTTATGCGCAACGGCCCGGTTTGGGAAGGCGGAAACCCACGGGAGCGCTTGGCCCGCAATCAAGCTTATCTTGACTACAGCATCAGCTCCATGCGCAAGAACGCCCGCATCATCGTGGAAGGGGCTCCCAGCCCGCAAGAAAACATCGACCGGTTCTTCAGCAGGCCTGCAAAGACAATCACTCAAGCGACCAACGGAGTGATAAAAGGAGTGAAGGATGCTACTCTACAACTTGAAGAGCCCCCCAAACATTTCCCTAAAGATGTGAAGCGTACTCGCTTAGAGCAGGCACACACTTTCCAGTTTCGAGAAGGAGGCCGTCCGGGAATTATTACTATAAAAGACAATCCCTTTCAGGTAGATTCACAAACGTTCACCTTCCATTTTCAGGACGACGGTTTCACCCTGGGCAGTATGCCAGATGAAATACTGGATACCCTTCGTTACCGCCATAAAGTGAGCCTGGCGCCGCTTAGGTTCAACGGCAACACCGGAAGGTTAACCACCGATAACGCAGGTATGCGGGTAAAAACCGAGTTGATCAATACCGGCCCCCAACGAGACCCTACCTACTTTGAGATCACCGAATACCGCGCCACCCTGCTGATGGGTTTGCTCCCTGAGTTTCTCTTCGGCTTCCTCCTTTTCGGGGCCACGGGCTTTGCTTTCGCTACCGCATACAGGAATCTCTTTGAGCAAGACCAACAACTGAAGCAAAAAGACGCGCTGGTGGCCAATGTGGCGCACGAATTGAAAACGCCCATCGCTACCGTAGGGGTAGCCCTCGAAGCCCTCAACGTTTTTGGGGCAGACGCAGACCCCGCCCGCCGCCAGGAATACCTGGCCATCGGTCAGTCCGAACTGAAGCGGCTAGACCAAATGGCCGACCGGGCCATCGACTCCCTCCAGGCTGGCAAGCTAAGCCAACGGCTTCGCCTGCAACGAACGGACCTGACGGAGGCTGTCTCCGATGCGTGGCGCGGCCTCGCCCTCCGCTATAACCTGCCCGAAGAAGCTCTGTCCCTTCACATCCACGGCGAGACGGAGGCCGAGGTAGACCCCCATTACTGGCACCACCTCGTCTACAACCTGCTGGACAATGCCTGCAAATACGGAGGCAAGCCCGCTAAGATTGAGGTAGCCGTCTCTGGCCAGGCAAACGATACCGTACTGACCATCTCCGATAACGGCCCCGGAATTGCCCGCAGCGAACGAGCGAATGTCTTTGAACGTTTCTACCGTATCTCCCATCCGGGTGAGGGGCACTCGGTCAAAGGGCATGGCCTGGGGCTTACGTTTGTTCGCCAGGTCGCGCGTGCGCACGGCGGTACCGTTGAAGTTGATAATACCAACGGTGGAGGTGCGCGCTTTACGGTTAAGGTGCCACGGAATTGACACCACCCTTACTCCCTTCCCCCTTACTCCCTCCCCCTTTACCCTTACGCCCTTTACTCCCTTTTACCCTTACTCCCCTTACTATGAAAGTCCTGTACATAGAAGACGAACCCCTCCTGGCCCGCATCGTCAAAGAATCCCTCGAAAGCAGGGACTGCGACATCGACTGGTTCACCGACGGGAAAAGTGCGGCAAAAGCCCTTGGGGAAGCAGACAATTATGACATTGCAGTGCTAGATGTACAGCTACCGGGCGAGGACGGTTTTACCATCGGCAGGCGGCTGAAAGAGCAATTCCCCCGCCTGCCGATCCTCTACCTTACGGCCCGGACGCAAGCAAAAGACGTCCTCGCGGGTTTCGCTGCCGGGGGGAACGACTACGTCCGCAAACCCTTCAGCATGGAAGAATTGCTCGTACGGATGAAGAACCTGGTTTCCTTCCGTGAGGATGCGGCCTCGCCAACCAACCTCGCACCTGCGGCCGCGCCCAATACAGAAACGTACGAGTTCGGAGACTTCACCTTCGACTACCCGAACCTGCGCCTGCACTTCCGGGACGAGAAAAGGCACGAACTCAGCCACCGGGAAGCCGAACTGCTCCGCCTTTTTGTGCGGGCGCAGGGCCAGACGGTGATTGACCGGAAGCACATTCTGATGGAACTTTGGAACGACGATGGCTTTTTCAACTCGCGCAACCTGGATGTGTACGTCCGTAAACTGCGGGCGATGCTGGAGGACGACGCGCGGGTGCGGATCATTACGCTGCGGGGGGTCGGTTATCGGTTTGTTGTGGAGTAGAATCGGCTGTCAGTTGTCGGTTATCCCTTGTCGCGACACAACCGACAACCGACAACGGACAACCGACAACCGCGATAAAGCGTTACCTTTATCCCGAACAATTCCTCAATATGACGCCGGACGAAAAGCAAGACTGGATTACCAAAGTAGACACCGCACTAGACGATGTTCGCCCCCACCTGGCCATCGACGGTGGCAACATCGAGGTGGTCAACATTTCCGACGGCAAGATCGTAGAAATCAAATGGCTCGGGGCCTGCAATGGCTGCTCCATGACCGCCATGACGATGAAAGCCGGCGTGGAGGAAACCCTAAAGCGCAGACTACCGGAAATTACCGGAGTCGTAGCGGTGAACTAAGGAACGATGAAACTATAACCTACTGAATCGCTCCCTCTTGCAACTATTTTATGACCCGGACCTCAAAGCTGGAACGCACCGCTTGCGCGAAGCGGAAGCGAAGCACGCTTTCCAGGTCTTGCGCAAAAAAGTGGGCGACCGGCTCGATCTGGTAAACGGCCGGGGCAGCTGGTTCAGTGCCGAAGTAGCCGCCATTTCTAAACGCGAGTGTTTGCTCGATGTCCTCTTCGAACGTACAACCGAAAAACGCGCCGATCACCAACTCGTCCTGTTAGTTGCCCCAACAAAAAACATCGACCGCTTCGAGTGGATTCTCGAAAAGGCAACCGAAATCGGCATCGATGCCATTCAGCCAATCCTCACCGAGCACTCCGAACGTAAACGCATCCGGCTCGATCGCCTGGAAAGGGTGCTCGAAGCTGCCATGAAACAAAGCCTCCGGGCCTGGAAGCCGGTGCTGCACGAGCTGCTTCCGTTCGAAGAAGCGGTTGCCAGGCTCGAACCTACCACTAACAATTACCTCGCCTACCTTGGCGCGGAAGACACCCCGCTGCTGAACGCGAGTTACGTGAGCGGCACCAACGCCAACATTGCCATAGGCCCCGAAGGCGGCTTTAGCCCGGCCGAGGCGGAATACGCCCGAAGCCGTGGTTTTGAATACGTAAGCCTTGGCCCGAATCGTTTACGTACCGAAACGGCCGCCATCGCCGCCGTCCATACCATCGAACAATTGAATTGGTAAATGCCTCCCCTACCCGGAACCAATCCGGAAAAACTACTTCTATGAAAAAGCTACTTTCTTTCCTGGCTCTTTGTTCTGTACTCAGCTTATCTACCGTAAAGCCTCCCGAGGCAGGCGCGTCGCTACGCCTCGGCTTGCTTAAGTACAATGGAGGTGGAGACTGGTACTCCAACCCCACCGCACTGCCGAACCTGGCCGCATTCTGCAACGACCAGATCGGTACCGATTTCGCGACGGACTACGGAACGGTAGAAATTGGTAGTGCAGAATTGTACAACTACCCCTGGGTACACATGACCGGCCACGGCAACGTAGTCTTTAGCGCCATAGAAGCGGAAAACCTCCGCAATTACCTGATCGGGGGTGGTTTCTTGCACATCGACGATAACTACGGAATGGACCCCTACGTGCGCCTGGCGCTCGAACAGGTTTTCCCCGACCTGGCGCTTGTGGAATTGCCCTACAGCCACCCCATTTATCACCAGACGTTTGAGTTTAGCAACGGTCTACCGAAAATTCATGAGCACGACGGTGAAGCACCCATCGGCTATGGCATCTTCTACGAAAACCGCCTCGTCGTTTACTATTCCTTTCAAAGCGACCTGGGCGACGGTTGGGAAGACGAATCGGTACACAACGACCCGCCGGAGATTCGCCAGGCGGCGCTCCGAATGGGCGCTAACGTGATTCAGTTTGCTTTTGAACAGTAGTAGAAAAACGAGTCATCCTGATTTCAGAGAAGTAAACCTGGATGAGTTCTAATAATGCACCTACGAAGTAGTATTCAGAAAGAACTGGTTTAAACTTTTCTGAGCTGACCGCTCCGTTGGCCTGATGCTTACTGGCTAGGCGCAAGAACCGGAATTTAGCCATAGCTACCACGTAGTAGCCGCGAAGCGAAATGAGGATTCTTGTAACGACGCCAGTGAGCATCAGGGCACGGATAAGGTCGCGAACGAAAAGTTTAAACCAGTTCATTATTAGTATTTCGGCTTAGTACTCACCACGTAAGTCTCCGCAAGAATATCGTGCGCCGCCTGCTTTTTCTTGTTGCCGAAGATGAAGAAAGCAGAGACCAGGGGGAGTAAAGCAACACCACTCTGGACGATGCTCATCATAATGCCTCCGTTTTCCATTTGGTACTCCTGAACCAACATTGAGTATTCCATGAAGCCGTCGACATCCTCCAGCCCCGGAATGCCAAATATTTGGTACTGGATATAACCGTTCACTAAGACACCGATGAGCCACGGCAAATAGCGCATTCCGGCTTGCCCCCAACTCAGGGCTGCACCTTCCTTGCCTACTACTTTCTGCTTGAGAATAAGCTTGCCGGGTGTACCGCCGAGCATTTTTTCGCAGACCGGCTTATAAAGGATGCTAATCAGTAGCACCCCAAAGTAAGCATTCATGTTTGGCGACATTGCGGTAAAATATGTCGATGCGCCAACAATAGGGAGCATAACCAAAAAATCCAATAAGGCTGCCCCAAGGCGTGGGCCGAAGCCTACAAAGGTGGGGGCATCGTCAATGCCGTCCAGAAAATCAGAGTCGAGGGTATCGTCAGAAGCGTACATACTGTATGTTTTTGGTTGCCACGAATATAGCTATCATCGGGGCAACGTGTGTGAAATGGTTGAAATGTGTGTATAACGAGATATTATTAGAAGCTGGATTTCATGCAGCAATAATAGGTTCGCAGCACGGCCTAGAAGACAATCGTGGACAAACGTGTTTCCCGTATCGACAAAAAGACTACTTTTGCACCGCCAAAGGGTAAGCCGTTGTTTTTAGTAATGGTTTTTAAAAGGGAATCCGGTGAAAATCCGGAGCTATCCCCGTAGCTGTAAATCCGCGTTGAGGCGGGCACTAAATTTAGTCACTGGAACGTATTCCGGGAAGGCTGGTGCCCGAAGAGCAGAGGAGCCAGAAGACCTGCCCGGCGGCGTCATACTTATTTTACTCCTCGGTGGAAGTAGTGAGATTGAAGCGGTTTTTTTGGACTGCCTGCGGCCCTTTGTTTGGTAGCAGCTGTCGAATATTTGTGGCACGCCCTCTGATCATATTTAGGGCGCCGGTGCGCAGGTGCAAGGAAAGGTTGAAGCGTTGGTCGCTTCGCCCGGACGAATGCACTTATGCCCCTGATGCTGAGCTTTCATCTCTTTGGTTCTACCCTGGTGTTTTTTTCACCGACCAGTTATTTTGGTCATTAGCTCAAAGGTTATGAACCGTATTCAACAATTATCACTACTAGCGCTGTTCGTATGCTCCGGTACCCTTACCGCACAAACGGACGTTCGCCAGGCCGCAGAAATTTTATCCACCACCACGGAGGAAGTAATCGTAACCGGGACGAAGTTCGCCCAACTGCGAGAAGACAGCCCGCAGAACGTAACCGTGATTGATTCAGCTACGATCGCCCAGTCTACCGACCTGAGCCAGCTGCTCAACGAGCAGGCGGGCATCGTCATCAACGGTGCGTATAGTAACCCCGGCAAAGACCGGTCTCTTTTCCTCCGTAACGGAGCCAACCAGTTTACGCTCATCCTGCTGGACGGGCAGCCGCTGCTGGACCCCAGCTCGCTCGGCGGAGCGGTGGACTTGAGGCTGTTGTCTTTAGACGGCATTGAGCGGATCGAGATTTTGCGTGGGCCACGGTCTTTGCTCTACGGTTCAGACGCAGTGGCGGGGGTGATCAACCTGATCTCGAAGAAGGGAGCTGCGGGTACTACCGCCACCCGAAAACCATCTTTGTACCTGCGCGCCGCCGCCCAAAACTACGGCACCTTAGACGGCGGAATTGGCATCTCCGGCAACAGCCAAAAACTCGACTACCAACTCGGCTACGATTATTTCAGCACGAACGGCATCAGCGAAGCCCGCGAACCGGAAGGAAGCACGGTTGAATTTAACGAAGACGGCGCACAACGGCAAACCATCAACGGCAGCCTGACTTACCGCCCCACCCCGGGCCTGAGCATCCGCCCCGCCATCCGCATCGCCAGCTTTGATGGCGATTACGACGCGGGCTCCTTTCAGGATGGAGACAATACGTACACCAACGATCTCCTGCTGCCCAGCATCGCGGTCAATTACGAAAAGGACAAACTCAGCCTCGGCAGTAGCTACAGCTACGCTAAAACAGACCGGGTGTTTAACAGCGCATTCGGTACCTCCAACTTCAACGGTATCAATCACCAAGCCGATCTCTTCGGTACGTGGCTGCCGAGCGAGGCCACTTACGTCACCTTCGGCACCCAATACCGGGATGAAATCGTAGACCGCGAAAACCCTGGCGATACCGACCTCCCTACCGCCGCCAACACACTGAGCCCCTACCTCCAGATCGGGGTACGCCTCAACGATAAAATCCTCCTGGAGGGAGGTTACCGCTTCAACAACCATTCCAATTTTGGCGGGCAAAGCAATTACTCCCTGGCCACATCCCTGCAAATAAGCAAAATGCTCAGTAGCAGGTTGAACGTATCCAGTGCCTTCCAAAGCCCTACGCTAGACCAGCTCGGCGGCCCCTTCGGAGCGAACCCCGAGTTGCAACCACAAGTAGCCAACGCCATTGAAGCAGGCGTTAGTCTCGTCCACCCCGAAGGAAATTACAGCCTGAACGTCAACGCCTTTCAGCGCACCATTGAAGACGTCATCACCTTCGATTTTGCCCTCGGCTACCAAAACCGGGATGAGCTTCAGGACACCGGCGTTGAATTTACCGGCGCGGGTAAAATATCTCCCCGCCTTAGCCTCAACGGTAACCTGAGTTACGTAAAGGGCAAACTCAGCCAGCCCGATGGCAACGGCGGCACCACGGAATCCGACGAGTTTTTCCGCCGGCCACGGACCACCGGCATGCTCGGGCTCACTTACTCCGCCAAAGCCCCCTTTACCGCTCGCCTCTCCGCCCATTACACCGGTGAGCGCCCCGACATCTTCTTCGACGAAAACTTCGCCTCCTTCGAGGTGGAGCTAGACCCTTACCTGATTGTGAACGCCTACGCCGAATACCGCCTGCTAAAACAAGAAAAACTGCGCCTATTCGCCGACGTGCGGAACCTCACCAACACCGATTTTGTGGAGGTAACCGGCTTTGGGGTGCTGGGCGTTACGGCCAGGATTGGTGGGTCAATAAATCTGTAAACAACAAGCATTAGCTATTTTCCACCAAGGGACAGCGTGAGAATCAAGTGCTTAGGGACGCCGTATTTGGTAGACTTTAAGCCTAGGCTGTTAAACCTGACGATGATCACCCGTGACGGTTTTCTACCACCAAAACGCGAAGCGTTTTCTTCTGGATAGCCCCTCTCCGCTGAGCCTGGGGCGA